>CAZTJY010000057.1:0-25496 GCA_964613725.1 uncultured Parapedobacter sp.
ACCGTACCGTTGGGGTTCAATTTGCGCACCCGGTTACTGCGGTAATCCCGGATGCCCTCTATAATCAGGAAGTCGTTGATCCCGTCGCCGTTGGGCGACACCGCCCGGTGCACCCGCACCGGGAAGTCCGCGGTTGGATCCACCACCCGCACCGTCACCGTCACCGGTTCGGCCGCCCCGTGGTTCGCATCACCCGCCTGCGTGGCCTTAATCCTCACCGTGCCCAACCGCAGCACGTTGAGTGCCGTACCGCTCAGTGTGGCCACCTGCTCATCGTCGATGGCCAGGCTTACCGGCAGTCCGCTGGTGGCCGTCACCTCCAGCTGCACCGTGCCCGCATTCCGGTCCACTTCCGCAGGGGCACGGAAACTGATCGATTGGGTGGCCTTGCCCACCACCAATGTGCGGCTGGTCTGCGGCCTATTATGGTAGTTGCCGTTCACCGGTACGGTGGCCGTGACGGTGGTTTCACCCGCACCCAGGATGCGGATCTGTCCGTCTGCCGTGATCTCCGCTACGGCCAAGTTGCTGCTCGTGTAAATGATTTCCTCCCCGCTGCTGCTGGAAGCCCCACCATCAAAATCGCCATCCCCGTAGGCTTTCGCCTCCAGTTCCGGGAAGGTCAGTGTCCGCTCTGCCGGGGTGATGGTCAGTATGGCCGTCAGCACCAGGTCTTCATAACTCCCCCCGCCGACTGTTGCCGTAACCTCCTGGCTCCCCGCATCCGTCCGGCTGTTGTTCGCATAGCGAACCGACGTACCCACAGGTAGCTCGCCCACGATTCCAAGTGATTTCGCGGCGCCGTCATACACAAAGCTGCCATCCGACAACGTTATCCCTGAGATGACCGCGCTCTTCACCTCCAGGTCGAATGCCGCAAGGCTGGCCGAGGCCGTGCCGTCGGTCACCGTGATGACGATACCCGTGGTCACGCCCACATCACCATTATCCGGTATGCCGCTAAGCTCCCCGGTCGTGGCATCGAAGTCCGCCCAGTCCGGCTTGTTCGTTATGCTGAATGCCAGGTCATCCCCATCGATATCTTCCACCGTCGGGATGAAGCTGTAGGATTCATCTTGGTTCACGCTCACCGCCGGTGTGCCGCCGATCGTCGGCGCATGGTTGACCCTCACGATGAACGTCGTTGTCCCCATGTTGCCCGCGTTATCCTCCGCACGCAAGGTGATGATAGTGGTTCCCGAACCGGACGCTGCAACGATTACTGTCCGATCTGCCGCCGTGCCAGCCAGCACGATATCGGCCAGGGATACCACATCCAAGTTGGAACTCGTTGCCGTCAATCCGAGATCTGCCGGTGAACTGCTCGCATCCCCCAACGTCACCGCAAGGGCGCCGCTGGTTCCTCCAATGGGTAGAAACTGATCAGCTATTGCGGTCATTGTCGGGGCCTGCGTATCAATCGTTATCGGTAGGGCTGCAGATGGTGCACTTACATTCCCCGCCGCATCGGTTGCCGTGGCCGAAATGCGATGCACACCGTCCGTCAGTAGCCCCACAGCAATGCTCCAATTGCCCGATCCGTCCGCCGCAACCGTACCTACCACACCGTCCTTGTCGCTGGTCAGCACCACCGTGCTGTTTCCCTCTGCGGTACCGCTCAGAACCGGCGTATTATTGCTCGTCACGTTATCGCTGTCGCTCGCGCCCGTGTCGGAGGAATCAAGCAGATCCAATGCCGTCGGAGCTGCCGGCGCCTGCGAATCTGCAGTGATGGTCGGTACGTTAGCGGCAGCGGAAGTGTTGCCGGCCGCATCCTCGGCGGTGACCACAAAATTATTGTCGCTATCCGCTGTCAGCGGAGCGGTCAGGCTCCACGTATTGCCCGCCACCACAACCATACCTAGCGCGGAGGAGTTTTCCGCTGCTCCATCGTTATCTGCATCCAGGTAAAGTTTAACCGTAACGCCATTTTCCAGGTGTGTTCCACTGATGGTGTATTCACCGGCATTCACATGGCTGGACGTAGCCGGTGCAGTCACTACGGGCGCCACAGGTGCCTCCGTGTCTACCTGCGCGTTGGCATTGCCGGTCTGTGCATAGGATAGCACGGCATCGTTGCCCCCCGCATCGCGGATGAAATCGCCATGCAGCGAAATGCCGTCGGCAAGGGCAACGACACCCAAACCATCCGTATTCTCCCCGGCCTGTACGGCATACCGGTAAAGCAATACGCCGGCATTTTCATGAACGAAAACAGCCTGTCGGGTCGATCCGCCAATATCCAGCGCCAGTGTTGATTGGCTGCCGCTCACAAGCACATCCTCGTCCAGTTGAACCGTAATATCAATCCCATCGCCTTCGGCATAATCGCCATCCGCAATGGCTACGCCCGTTATTGCGGGTACACCGCTGTCCTTGCCAATCGTATGGCTGACCACCCCGGATTCATTGCCGGCAGGATCAACAATAGTCAGGTTCACCGTGAGGGTCCCGTCATTCAGGCCGCTCACATCAATCCCCGTAAACTGCTGGGTTGCCGACCCTACCGAAAGGCCCGAAACCACGACGGGCGTACCGCCATTACTGCCTGTGATCGTAAATGCCGCACTCGTCCCCGTTTCCGCACCGGCCAAACTCAGGCTGATGGCGGTCCGGTTAGCCGCCGTTACGCTTCCCTGGTCGAATGCCACCCCGCCGATGAGCGGAGCGGTCCTGTCAATGGTCACCAACAGCGCGTCGGAGTAGAGACTTGTATTACCGGCCGCATCGGTGGCTGTGACCTGCAGTTGGTGGGTACCTTCGGACAAGCCCGATACGTCCAAGCTCCAACTTCCGTCGGCATTGGCCATGACATTGGCGAGGCCACCCTCCAGATCAGACCGGGCATGCACTTGTACATATGCCTCCACCGAACCGGCCTCTCCCTGCAGGGTCAGGTCGGTCATGTACGTGATGTTGTCCGTACTGCTCTCGCCCGTATCGGAGGCCGGCGCTAACGCCCGGGATGAAGGTTTAGCAGGCGGAGTCGTATCAATGGTGATTTCAAGGGCATCGGACGCCCCGGAAATATTTCCCGCAACATCCGTCGCTGTCACCGTCAGCTCATGGATGCCTTCCGTCAGCCCCGTGGCTGGCGTAAAGGTCCACCCGCCGCTACCATCTGAGGTGGTGATGCCCAGCACGCCGTCCACGTGGGAAGTGACGGTTATCGTTACACTAGCTTCTTCGGCTGTCCCGGTAAAAGTCGGGGTGGCATCGTTCGTGATGCCGTCTCCCTCGGCACCCGAATCAGAAGCTGGATCCATCACCGGCATGGACGGTATGGCGGGCGGTTCGCGGTCTACGGTATGCACGTCCCCTCCCGTGAACGGCGCTACATAGCCGTGATTGCCCGCGCCGTTACCTTCAGTATCCGTTATCCCCGAGTTGGCATTCACATCCAGCCGCAGCGTACCTGTACCTGTAATCGCGTCGATCGACACTGTCACGGTATTAGCGTTAACCGGGGAGACGCTGGTGATGTCCGCGCTTGCCGATCCCGTAGCCGTGAGCGTGAAATCACCCGTGGACACATTAGCCGGCACCGTGTCGAAAAATACCGTGAACTGGATGGACCCGGCATTCGCCGTAGGCGTACCGCTCACCTCGATTGCCGTCGCCACAGGTGGCATCACATCCACCCAGGCACTCAACTGCTTTAAGGTCGTCGACGTTTGAAAATCATGTTCGGCGAATCGCCCGCTTTCATTCACCATCGTTTGAGGAACCACGGTAAATAGCCCTCCCTCTTCGGATGTGTAAATCAGCTTTAGCCTTCCGGCAGATTCGCCGACCAGCATGGCGTCCGTATACGGAAAGCGCAAGGTGCCTGTATAGGCGATTGGCTCATCAAACGTATACACCTGATTTACCGAGGGGATGCCGGCATAGTCTACCGGATCGTTACTCCGTTTCAGCACATTATCCGTAAATATTACTTCTGCCCCAGGGTTAAATGTGAGGCCCTGTACGGAAAAAAGCGTGTTCGGTTTGATGACCACTTCGCTGTTGATTACCGTAAATTGTGCTTTCGCCGGCATACTCCCGAGTATGCACCAGCCCAACGCGACGATCAGCTTAACGTTGAGCCACGCCAAGGGATAACTACGTTTCATACGTATGCCAGGTTATTCGGTTGGTATCTCCGTATTCTTCGTCGCTTCAGCAACACGCTGCTCTAGTGCGATCATCCGCTCCAGCACGGTCGCCAACTGCGCTTTCAGTTTGTCGTTTTCCGCCTTGAGTGTAGCCGTCCTTTTTTCCAGTGCCTGAATGGCGGCCATGTTGACGCCGTCGATATCGACCGTATTGATCGTCGTATCATTCTTCACGCCGTCCAACTGAAACGCCGCATGGAAATCCTGGGCAACCGGGCCGATGTGCTGCTGCTCGGCCGACTGGCTTTTGTAGTTCCACCGCGTAACGGGAATCATCGCCACTTTTTGTAAAACCGATTCGACATCAATTTCCTGAAAGTTCTCCTTTTTATTGCGATCGCTGACGCTTGTCCAGGAGCCGCTGCCTGGAGCGAGTTCGACACCCATCGGGGACCCGATTTTTTGATAAGTCGTAAAGAGTTTATATCCGCCAATGAACCGCATAGTCATTTGATTGTTTGCAGTAGCAAACGAACTATCCGATGAAAATCCGGCACCGCCGCAGCTCAGCACCATGGATCCCTGGCGATTCGCTGTGCGCGCATTTTTTCCAATAGCTGTGGAGAACTGCCCGCTGGCACTATTCTGCAGGCCAATGGCTACGCCAAAGTTTCCATTGGCAATGGATGGACCTAGCACGATTGATGCCAATCCGCCAGCTATCGAGGACGGGCCCATCGCCAGTGCGTCATCGTTCGTCGCCTGCGCGCCCGATCCGATCGCTACCGCCCCTACCCCCGAAGCCGTACCATTGAATGCAAAGGCACGGTCGCCGCTGGCCGTACCATTATCTCCGAGTGCTACGGATCCATCGCCCGATGCCGTTGTAGCCAGTCCAAGGGCTACGGAATTTTCACCCGAAGCGCGGGTGTTGTTTCCCGCAGCAAACGAATAGTTTCCCACATTACCAGCATCCCAATACGTACTGCCGAAACTACCCACATATCCTGTCCGGAACGCCGCTTTTTCGGGATACCACATCATGCGTCGTCCCGCACCGCTAATTGGGGCTATCGAGGAGGCTTCCACCTCGCCAGCTTTGGTAAAAGCCGCGGCGCTGTCGACTACGTGAAAACCCGTCAGCGGGCTTTCGGTACCGATTCCTACCTGGGCGTTTGCGTAAAGGCAGCCGAGCGCCAACACCAAAAAAAGGGAAAGTTTTTTCATAAACATTGTTTTAGTATCTACACGGTTAGCTGTATACGCCAGATTAGGCATTACGGAATTAGACCTGGTAGATGGTTAATTAAGTAAGTTTCTATTTCTCGCCCAAGCAAAATTGTTAGCGGACGGTCAAATAATATCCAAAACGTAAATAAAGAAGTTTTTAATGAGGCAGCAATAAACAGATAACGCCAAATGTACAATCTATTTGTGTACTGCTGCCTTCCATTCATCATAAATCAACTCCGAAGAAAACGATTGCGAATCATCGATACAAAAGTGAAAAAATCCGTAAACATATTCCGATCGAGGCACCTCCGCGGTAGCCAACAAACCATCAACTGAAACATCGCTACGTAACCAATGGCAGCTTTCGCTTCTTGCCACAGTGTCCGTCGTATAATAGAAGTATGCCGCCCGCATAGCCGTTTCGCCGGGAAGTTGGAGCGTTGCTTTTACTCCTGCCGGGCTGAGGTCCATGGCCGTCACGCGCGGGAACGCCGGTAACCTCCCACTTCTCACACGATCAAAAAACATCCGGATTTCAGTTAAGGCCCATGCAGCCTCATAGCTATGCGCCAAATTTGGCTTTATGCTGCAGTATCTTAGGTACGGGTTGATCAACGCCGCCGATTTCGCATGGGCAACCACGGGGTAAAACTGATCGGTATTTCCATTGATCATCAAAAATGGCACGGTAATATCAGCCATATACGCCGAGGGGTCAAACTTCGCCAGCCACCGCTCCCGTCCCCTCGGCGTCAACTTCGCCAGTTGTTTACCGAATACGGCTGACTCCGCGATAAAGCCGCAGCCATACACTGGCGCGGCAGCCATGAATCGATGATCTAAGGCGGCGACCAACGAAGTTAGGTAACCACCCCAACTAATCCCCGTAAGACCAATTGCGTATTCATCAACTTCAGTGAAAGACCGTAATATCGAATGTGCCAGCATAACCGAAGCGACCGAGTGGTAAACCCATGTGTTGGTACACTCTTCGGTCTCCATCGCTGGAAACATGGTCGCTTCCGTCATCGGTGGGCCTCCATGGGCCAACGGTTGCGTATCGGCCCCGCGCCCGGTTAGATCCATGGCAATTGCAGCATATCCAGCACTAGCCCACTGTTCAACCCATTGCGAAAATGCTTTACCACTCCCCCCGTGCACAAGGACGACCGCCGGAAACTTTTGACCTGAAGGGGCACGCCCCGCATGGATATCCGGATTGGAGTAGTACGAAAATACCTCTGTCCGCTCGCCCAAATAAGCTTCACCCCTAAACAGCAGCGCGTAGCTGGCACCGATGGTGTCTATCCACCTAAAATCAGGAGTCGCTACCCAACGATCCACCGGCCATATGTCATGAGTGGTGGCGCGCGGTTCGGGTTGGGCTTGCAACTTTGCGGTGCCAACCCCCAAAATTAAGCACCAAAACACGCGATAAATACCCATCATTATGAAACTCTATTTGACCATCGATGCGGCAAAAGCCTTGTATTCGGCAAACTTGTTGTTATAGTATTCGGCCATTTCTCCGTCAGGTGTATATACGCTCTTCGGTGTCACCATAGCGGCTCCAGCCTCTGCATAATCCGAATAGACACCAATCCCGATAGCTGCGGCCATTGACGCTCCTAGACAACCCGTTTCAGGAACTTGCACGCCTTCCAATTCCACCTGCAAAACATTCGAAAGCAACTGAGAAAACACTGGGCTTCGCGCTCCACCACCGGTGAACCGTGCGTTCTGGATATCGTGGCCACTGGACCGGAGTCTTTCAACATGGGCAAGATGGCTGAACGCAATTCCTTCGTACACAGCTTGCAGCAGGTCGTCTTTCGTATGCGCGCCCGAAAGGTTATAAAACCCGGATCGAATGATCCCATTCAGGTTATTGCCGTGCAAAAACGGCAAGAACAGCACATCAGAATTAAAAGGCACCCGTGCGGCAAGCCGGCTATCGCAGTACGAGAAAACGGACGTGCCGTTTTTTTTGCATTTCTTTTTTTCGCGTTTCATAAACTGGTTAACAAACCATTCCAAGTTAGTCATCGCGGTAGGACTGGCTTCTATGGCTAACTGTAGTGCCGGATCAACAAACAAGGAAACCATGGCTAAGGTTTCACTCGGCATCACCACTTCCGATAACAAGCAATTGACACTCCACGAGCCAGAAATAATCGTTGCAGATCCGGGTACGATGGAGCCGCATCCCACCATGTTGGCTACCAGGTCGATCATACCGGCAACGACGGGTATTCCCACCGGTAACCCGGTTTGTTCCGATGCCGCTGCGGTGACCGCACCGATCACCTGCTCCCCCCTCGCCGGCGAAGGAATCTTGGATTCCAAGTCGGATAGTCCAAATGCACGGCACAATTCCGGACTCAGCGCTCGCTTTACAATGTCGACCAGGTTGGTCACCGAAAGATCGGAATAATCCGTCGAGATGGTACCAGTCAACCGGTAATTCAAGTAATCTTTACAAAAGAAAACCGTATCGAGCTGCTGATACGCCGCTAGCTGATGGGCTTTCAGCCAAGCCAACAACGAATTGGTTTGGCCGGGCCAGCAACGTTGTCTCGAATAGGCAAAGGCTGCTTCCGATACACCCGTCTCGTTCCATTGATCGCAAATCCCCTCTGCCCTAAAATCGAGGGATTGGATGGCGATTACTGGCGCACCGGATATGTCGAGCCCATAGAGGCCGTTCCCATGCCCGCACACGCCTACTGCCCTGATTGCCTTTGGCGCAATTTGCGCTACCTTGATGACATCGCGGATGACGCTGCACACCGTCGACCACAGGTTGTCGGGATCAAGCTCGGCAAATCCGGTTTGCGGTCGCCGGGCTTCCACCCTGCCGGAAGCCGTGCCCTGTGGTTGCCCGTCAAAGGAGAAAATCGTGGCCTTACATACCGTGTTTCCACAATCAATTCCCAATAGATACGATTCCATGCACTTTGCTTTACGTTACCAACAGGCTAGATACAACTGTTCGATCTCGGCTTGGCTAGGTACCACCGGATTGTTTTGCGGGCTTCCGGAAGCGAGCGCATCCGATGCCATTTTACCCACCGAACGTTCAAATTCAGCGAGTGAAACGTCCACGCAATCCCGTAGCCGGGGTACTTGTAACCGCTTGTTCAATTCCGCTAGCGCACCGGCCAACGACTCAGCTGCCGCAAAGGAGTCTGTTTCCGACGAGGCGACACCCATGGCACGCGCGGCGGTTGCGTAGCGGTCGATACTGCCAGCCATCGAAAAGCGAACGACCGATGGCAGTAGAATCGCGTTCGATAGCCCGTGTGCCAGATGGTAAACAGCGCCTAAAGGGCGGCTCATTCCATGGACGAGGCAAACGCTGCTATTTGAAAATGCCAACCCGCCATGGCAGGCCGCTGTCGCCATCCCCTGGCGCGCTTCACCATCATCCGGCCATTCGTACGCTCGGACGAGGTGCTGGCCCACCAGACGGATACAAGAAAGCGCAAACGGATCCGAGAACGGGTTTTGTCGCTTGGATACGTAGGCTTCCAATCCATGGGTGAGGGTATCTATGCCCACGTATGCCGTAAGCGGAGGGGGCATGGACATCGAAAGCTGGAAATCCACGATGGCAATATCTGGCAACAGTGCGTTATCAAACATCATCATTTTAACCTGCCGCTCCGTATCGGTGATGACCGCTACTTGGGTAGCTTCGCTGCCGGTTCCCGCGGTGGTTGGCACCGCAATAAGCGGTACACCCGCATTCGGGATCTGATGGTAGCCGGCATAGCGATGCAGTGGCCCTTCGTTAGTTGCCCTAATGGCGATCGCCTTAGCGGCATCGATAGGACTACCTCCGCCTAATGCGACGATTACATCGCACGCGTGCTGTTTAAACATCGCCAGGCCTTCCTCCACATTTGCTACCGTCGGATCCGGCGTCACGGCGTCGTATATGACGCTGGACAGCCCGGCAGCCGAAAGCAGTCGCATTGTTTCATGAACCAAGCCCCTCTTTTGGAGGTAAGCATCGGTAACTATCAATACGTGTGTGCCGTTAAGCAATTTAACCATTGCCGGCAACTCGAATAAGCTTTCACCACCGGCAAGAATCTGCCGCGGGGCGTTGAATTGGAAAAGCCTTGATAGTTTTTGCTCCATCACCATCCGTTAATTCGTTGATAATTGGTATCCCAGCGCGATAGAAGAACTTTCTGGCGGGTATAGAACATGATCCCTTCGGTGCCCTGAAGGTGCAGGTCGCCGTAAAACGATTGGTTCCATCCCGAAAACGGAAAGATCGCCATCGGTGCCGGGACGCCTACATTCACACCCACCATACCACATTTGATTTCGCGGGCAAATTGCCGGGCGGCACCACCGTTGCTGGTATAAATCGTTGCTCCGTTTCCAAAAGGAAGGCTGTTTGCCAAGCGGATGGACTCGTCTAGCGTGGCGGTATGGACAATCGACAGAACCGGGCCGAATACTTCCTGTTGAAAGATATCCATTGCTGGCGTTACCCCGTCAAGCAGTGTTGGTTGCACGAAAAAACCCTCCGGTCGCGGCGGGGTGCTTTCCGCTCCGAGCGCAATGGCTCCTTGATTGACTGTGCACTGAACTATATGCGCTATCCGATCGCGCGCTGCGCCATCGATGACTGGCCCCATCTGTACACCCTCCTCTGCGGTGGTATCGCCAACGGCAAGATCATCTATGGCCGCTGCCAACCGTTGGATAAAATCCGCATCGGTACCCTGAGGGATCATCAATATCGATCCAGCCATACACCGTTGCCCTGCGCAGCCGAAAGCTGCACCGACAATGGCCCTGACCGCCGACTCGAAATCGGCATCAGGCATAACGATATGCACGTTTTTGGCACCACCTCCGGCCTGGACGCGCTTTCCGCAACTGGTGCCCATCTGGTAAACCCGCAAGGCGATCCGCGAAGAACCCACGAAACTAACGGCTGCCACATCGGGATGCGTGCAGAGTGCTTCAACGGCCTTTCTGCCACCATGTACCACGTTGAACACGCCTGCCGGCAGCCCCGCTTCCATGAATAAATTGGCAAGGTAAAGCGCTGTTAACGGCACTTTCTCACTTGGTTTCAACACAAACGTATTGCCACAGGCTATGGCCAATGGGTACATCCACATCGCTACCATAGCTGGGAAATTAAACGGACTGATCCCCACGCATACCCCCAGCGGCTCACGCATGGTCAGTCCATCGATTTCGGGCGCCAGCTGGCCAAGGTTCTCCCCTTTGGCCAGGTGCGGGATACCGCAGGCAAATTCAACCACCTCAAATCCGCGCCTGATGTCCCCTCGGGCCTCTTCGATGGTCTTTCCATTTTCGAGGGTGATCAACCAAGCAATGTGCTCGAGGTGCTGTAATAGCAGCTCCCGGTAACGGAAGAGGATGTCCGCACGCTTCGGTGCCGGAACGGCGGCCCACGCCGGAAATGCGTCTTTGGCTGCTTTGATTGCCTTTTCCACGTCGGATGCCACGCCCAGCGGCGTGTGTGCAATCTCCGTTCCCGTAGATGGGTTATATACCGGTGTGGTGCCGCTGCCATCGCTGGGCACCCATTGATTCCCGATCAGCAACGGCACGTGGCTGAACCGGCCGATAAACTCAGTTGCTTGTTGCATTGTCCGAATAAATTTGCCAGGCTTCGTCGGGCGAAGCCCCGTTATGAATCATATGCATAAACGCCTTCACGATTCGCGAAGGATTAGGATGTTGATAAATGTTTCTACCGTATACTAACCCCATGGCGCCTTGTTGTAAGTAACCGTGACTTCTCACAAACAGTTCCTTCAGATCTGCCTTTCCGCCCCCGCGCACCAACACCGGACATCTTGCGGCTTCTACCACTTCATGGTAATCTTCCACATGGTCGGTAGGGTCTGCCTTGATAACATCTGCCCCGAGCTCACGCGCCTGCCTCACCAGGGGAACGACCAACTTCTTATTACCGTCTACCTGATAACCACCGCGGCTATCGTTTCCTTTCATCACCAGCGGTTCGATCATCATCGGCATCCCGTATCGATCGCAAATTCCGCGGAGCCTACTGATGTTCCGCAGGCTTGCCCGGTGTAGACCTGGCTCGCCGGGTACCAAAAGCAAATTAACTACGATGCAGGACGCATCCATGCGTAGTGCCTCCAGTATCGGTTCTTCCTCGTTCTGCAGCTCACTGAACATCACCTTGTGGGTCATGGCATTATAGGGGTTCCCATAATCTACCCGCATCACCAATGCCGGCTTGTGTTTACCCGGAATACGCTGCAGGATGTCGCTTTGCCCAAAATTAGTCTGTATGGCGTCAGGGCCGGCGTCTACTAGGCTGTGTACCACAGCGTCCATGTCTTCCAATCCGTCCAGGAAATCATACTCATTGAAGATACCGTGATCCACGGCCACGTCCAGGCATTTGCCAGATACATTGAACATCCGATTTAATCGGACCTTTGTTGATTGATACATAATTAGTTGATATTAACTTGATGTTTCTGTTGTAATATGGCTATTGTCCGCGCAACCTCCCGATCCGCATCGGCAGGAGCGCCCTTCACACGAACGAATATGCCAACCAATTCTTCCAGCACGGCACGGCTCACGGCTCCTGTAAAGGCGATAACCGTGCGGCGAAGGATGAGGTCGTCCAGGTGTTCCACATGTTCAAACCGGATTAGGAATTCGATTTCACGGTGGGTATAATTGGGTAAAGTGAGCAATGGCTGGTCTTCGCCCGCGTGGCAAAAATCACAGATCGCTTCCGCTCTTGTGCCGTAACGCGCGAGCAGTACCTCCAGCCGACCGTCTGAAACGGCGGGATACGACCGTTTCATTTTTGCGAGCCACGCTTCCCGGGCCACACCTTCCGCGGGGAAACCCCTACCTCCACCGATGGGCATTTGTTCACTATCCGCCACCACGGGCACATCCAGGTACGCCGCGACTTCCGCCGTGACGAGGGCTGCGAAAGCCCGGAAGGTGGTCCATTTACCGCCCACAAGCGAAAAAACAGGAAACGGCCGCTCATCCGAGGGCGGCATCGTACGGATCGAATGGTCTCGGGATATCTGTGCGGTTACCGCCGCTGCTGAATTCGGCAGTGGACGCACACCCGTAAACCGGAATACAATTTCGGAGGGCTTGATCTCAATGGATGGAAATACCTGTTTTACCGATTCTAGCATGTAATCTACCTCCCAAGACTCGCAGACTGCTTGTCCGGGATCGTCAATACGCACATCGGTAGATCCCACCAGCACGTGGCCATGTATGGGAAACAGGATGCAGATACGTCCTTCAGCATTCTCATAGAAGAGCATCTGCCCCTGCGTAGCCTCATATAGTTCGCGGTTATCGATCACCAGATGCGAACCCTTTGTACCGCCGATAAACGCCGTTTCACTTTCCATCGCGAAGTTGGTCTGGTCAATCCATGCACCTGTCGCGTTCACCACCACTTCCGGTTTTACTTCGATGGTATCGCCCAAAACATGGTCCTGCAGCATCACGCCCCCGTTTGGGGCAATGTGGGAAAGGCTGCAATAGTTTAGAAGCGAGCACCGGGGTTCCACCGCCAACGCATCATTGACCAGTTCAACGCAGAGCCGTTCCGGGTACGATATCCAAGCATCATAATACGTTGCCGTCGCTACGATGTCCGGATTGAGGGCGGGCCGTTGCCGTAGCGATTCCGCTTTAGACCATAGCCGATGTTTGGGCATTATTCGTTGGTAGCGTGTGTACCAGTCGTACGCCAATAATCCGATTTTAACCAACAGCGCACCGCGGTTCACCGATTTCCCCTTTCCGCCAAAAAACACTTTCATGGCATTGATGATGCCCGAAGTGCGGTGGAAGATGGGGATGGTCGTTGCGAGCGGCTTCACGTAGTGTGGTGCGTTCCGGAGCAGGAGATTCCGCTCTTTCAGACTTTCGCGGACCAAGCGTGTTTCCCGGTTCTCCAGGTAGCGCAGGCCCCCGTGGATCATTCGAGAGGGTGCAGAGCTGGCCCCTGCAGCGATGTCGGCCTTATCGACCAAAAGCGCATCGATGCCCTGCAGCGCCAGCTCGCGCAGCAACCCCACACCATTGATTCCTGCGCCGACAATCAACACCGGAATATCCGGACACCGCTTCAGCCGAGCAATCGTTTGGTTTCGCAACAAAGCCGAATCTTCCATATTACTTTAATTGAATACCGTATCGATTTGGAAATCCAGGGGTTGAAAAATCAACATCCGCAAACTTACCGTGTTGATACGTGGGGTGAGTGCCTATGGGATTTACCCGGTACGCCCCACCATTATTAAAAATCGACATGGTAGGTATGGCATTTTTATGCAGCTTGATCGCATGGGCTTCGTGGTCATTAAACAAATTATAGAAGTAATTCCCGGTGATGGTCATGTTCGCGCCACCTTCATCCACGTAGATACCCGAAGTGATCATATACCCCCCACCAATGTCGAAAACATAGTTGTCGTGGATAACGGTACCCGGCTGGTTTCCAACCAGGTAAATGCCCGCACCATCAGACAGGTACCGCATGCCGTTACTGATTTTGTTCCAGCCAATGGCATTATGGTGGCAGTTGGTAGGCACCAAATCGGTATCTGTTCCCCAGTACCAGCCGACGCTGATACCGGAATACGGGAAGTTCGTGATTTCGTTGTGGTCGATCCGGTTGTTGTGTGAATAACCCACCCATATGCCCACGGCACCCAGATCGGTCGTACCGAAATTTTCCAGTCGGTTGTTCCGGATAAGATTGTGATGAGATACCTCGTTAGGGTTATCGTAATCCAGGTGCAAGGGATGACCTTTTCCGAGGTAGGCGCGCCGGAATCCAACCTGGATCACGTTGCTGCCAATATCCGTAAATTGGTTTTCCGTGATCGCGTTGTAGGAACTCCCATCGCCAAGCGATATGGCACCTTCGCCCAAGTTCCGAAAGGAACAATTGACGATCCGGCTGTTTGTCACCCACTCGAGTGAAACTGCGGCAGGCGGTGCGAAAACGCTATCCGTACGCCCGGTACCCCAGAAACCTGCTTGCAGGCCTTTGCGTTCCACAGCTGTCATATCCCAGTCGGTACCTTCAAATGTAATTCCGTTCAATACAAAATCACGAATGGGTTGCTCCTCGGTTCCCAAAAGTTCGAGTAAGCCCCCCGTTACCGGGTATTCGATCTGTTCGGTTGTTGGGTTTGCTCTCGAGTAATAATACAGGTCTTTATTTTTACGATCCAAGTACCATTCGCCCTCCGTATCGAGAAATTCCTTCGCATTTTCGAAATGCACCCGATCGTAGTCCCTGATTTTGGTATAGCTCGCGTCGCTACCTGGATGGGTCACCGTAATGACCTGGTGGGCCTTACTGTCGAAGCGTTCGATGTACTGGCGGTTCCAGTGCCATACGCCCGTAGCATGGAGCTCCGCGCCGCGTACCTTGGTGAATGATTTCGGGATTTGGCCGCCGAAGTACAAGGTATTTGTGGTGAAATTGACCGAATCGGGCTCCAACCATTCGCCAGCATTCGGATATCGGGCTCTCACCGCCCGTTCGCCATTTATGAACAGTTGATTGAAAACGTCGTCAACTTTACACCGCCAAAGGTGCTGGCCGGCACGTTCCCAGTTGCCGGATACCCGGCGGTTGCCGGAAAGGACCGCCTGCTGCCCCGCTGCAGACCGGATTTCCACGTGCTTCCATTTCGCGGCCGGCGACTGTTGTGATATGACGATCGGTGCTGTCAACCGGTAGGTACCACCAGCTAGTTGAAGAATAAGGGAGTCGCCACCTTTGTGGTTTGCAAGTATGCCAAGTGCTTTTTGGATCGACTCAACCGGGTTTGCTTCTGACCCGTCGCCTCCCGGTGAACCGGCCGTCGATACGTGCACGGTAGTTTGTCCGATGGCCAACGGGGTCCATCCAATAAGCGACAGGCAGCCAATGGCGCTTGCCCATAATAATTTCGACTTTATGCTATTCATATTCATCGTTAATTAGTTAAAGTAAATGTATAAAGCGATCATGATCACCGCCAAAATGCCCCATCCCCACTTCAAGGAGGGCGAAAATGTATTCGCCTTTAATTGTGTCCTGTTGAATATCGGGCGTGATTTGCCGTCTGTATCCGGATACCGGTAAGAAAGGGCGATCAACAGGATGCTCAGCGCCACGAAAAGGTAGAATGAAATCAAGAAAAAGTTCGGATAAAATTCGCGGCTAGGGTATTGCGATAAGTATCCGATACTGATTAATATGCAGGGGATATTCCCGATGATAAGGGTATAGAATGCCGCCTTCGACGATATTTTCTTCCAGAAGATGCCCCAGATGAACACGGCGACCAACGATGGGCACAAAAACGAGAAGATGGCATTGACTTTTTCAAACAGGTTAAACCCCTGTACACGATCGAGGCCCACGGCAATCAACATGGCAAGCAGCGCTAGTGCGGCCATGACCACCCGGCTTTGCGCCAGCGTCGGCTGCGCATCCGAGCGCGTGAAGTTCGGAAGGATATCGAGCGCAAAAATGGTGCTTCCCGAATTGTACATCGCCGTTAGCGAGCCAACCAATGCCGCGATCAGCACCCCCACCGCCAAGCCAATGAGACCGTGGGGCAGGTACTCGTAAATCAGCAATAAAAAGGCATCGTCGGGATTATCCAAACCTTCCATCAGCACCCGGGCTAAAATGCCCGGCAATATAAACAAGAGAGGGATTAGCAATTTCAGGTAGCCCAGGAAAAGAATGCCTTTGTTACCCTCTTCCAGGCTCTTGCTGCCTAGCGTGGTCTGCACAATATTCTGGTTGGCACACCAGTACCAGATCGACATGATGGGATAGCCGACGATGATGGCTTGCCACGGATAGTCCGGATCATCGGCAGACCGCAGGAGCCGCCAATAATCGGCATCAAGTTTCGACTTGAACACACTCCAATCGACCACATCCACCAAGGCAACGTAACCAATGAAAACGCATACGCCGATCATGACGATCGATTGGAACGAATCGGTGATGGCCACGGCTTTGAGCCCGCCGGTAACCGTAAAACTCATTGAAAAAAGCGTCATGATAATCACACATTGCCAAATGGGAAGCCCCACGAGTTGGCTCACCAGCATGGAGCCGGCGTAGAGCACCGAGCCTGCACCGATGGCGATCTGGAGAAAAACGATCCACGACAGCGCCTTCCGGCACGATTCGTCATACCGTCTCAGCATGAATTGGGGCATGGTTTGGATGTTATGCTGTAGGTAGTACGGTAAAAAAACCAGGCTGAGCAATAAAATATAAATCCAAGCGAGCCATTGGAAATTACAGGCCACCATGCCATAGGTATAGGCCAAACCAACCGTACTGATAATGTTCAATGGACTTACATTGGTACCGAAGATAGAAAGCCCTACAGCCTTCCAACTCAGTGACTTACCAGCGAGAAAAAGATCACTACTCTTTTTCTGCTTGTGTGTGAAACTGACAAACAGGCCCACCGCCAGCAGCGCCAGCAGGTACAGGATAATGATGGTGATATCGAAGTTATTCATGGGCCAGGTAATCCGCTAATTCATGTTCCATTGGATGGCTAAGCTGCACGTGTTGCTGTTGCAATTCGCGCCGCAATGCCGCGGAGTCTACCGCTGGGAAGCCAATCCCACGTTGGGACGCCAGCCAAGCCGCCGTCCCTGCGGCCTGACCCAATTGCATCATGGTGCGCGTAAGCCTGCAGCTGGATGCTGCCAATGAGCTGAAGCCGGCGGCCCGCGATGCGATCAACAGGTTAGAGAAACCCTTCGGAATCAGTGTCCTGAAAGGTACGCCATAAGGCTCCTCGAGCTCTACACAGCCTGCGCGCCTGGTGGATGATCCGTGCGTATCCATAGGATGATCCGCAATGGTGACGATATCCGGGTGCCCCTGGCCCGAAAGCCCTTGCATCAGGTCGTGCTGAGTAAGTTGGTACTCCGCAACCACCCGTCGGCTTTCGCGGACCCCCAGGCGCGGCGCCATCCATTTGATTACGTTCGCGCTGTAAGGCGGATAAGTTTGCGCAATATGCCTGAAATGCGCCAGCGCCCGCCTTTTGCATTCCGCGTAGGCCGCATCGTAGTCTTCATAAGCCGCAAACTCCGCACCTTCCATGGTAGGCAGCATATTTACGTTAAAGTCGCCGTTCGGGTATTGCACGATGCTTGCCAGGGGAAAGTCGTCCGCCCACCAACACCGGTCGGGCAGCACCTGCATGGCAGCCGTTATCGGCATTTCGCCGCCTGTTGACTTCCCTATCCGGTAAATCAGTGAAACCCCATTCAATTTCTGGGTCGGTTCATTCGGGGCTGCCGGTTCGCCGTAGGCCGCTTGGCCTTCCTGCCCACTGAGCAGCGTGGCGCCGACAGCGTCGCAGAGGTATGCATTGTCGGTGGCATCGATGAAATACGAAGCAGCAACCGTCGATCCGTCGGTCAGTTCAAGCCCCCAAAGTGTTCCCCTGCCATCGGATAACGCCCGGGTAAATGACGTACCGAGTTTTACCGAAACATGACCTGTCTCTTCCAGCAATTCTGCCAGTACTTCTTCGTACCGGTCCGGATCGAACGGCACGCCATGCCAATGACTCCGCACATAGGATTCGTTATCGATACCCGTTCGCGAACCATGGCGCAGCAGGGTATCCACATACGTTAATCGGGGGTCTATGACCAGCTCGGCGCCCGGGTGCAGGGGGTACTCGCCACGCTGTTGCTGCCATTTCCGATGTGTATTAAATCGATAGATACCCACCCCATAAGCCTTATTTTTCAGTCGTTTATAAATATCAAACGGTATACCCGTACCGCCTACCCCCATCTCCCACACGTTCACACCACCGCGTGAAGCATTTCCGCCCAAGCCGGATTGCTTTTCGATGAGCAATACGCGTACACCCAGGCGGCCAGCAGCGACGGCTGCTGCGACGCCGCCGCTACCCGCTCCGACGATGACCAAATCTACGTGATGGTGTTCCATTTGCTGGATAAGTTACCAAGTTACTTAATAAGGTTCGATTTCCTGGATAAGCGGCAAAACCGTCATTTCGGGTATGACCAGATGGTCGTCAAGTGCACACACCTGCGCGACCAGCTTACCCATCTGCTCCGGACTGATCATTTGCGAAGCGACCTCCGGCGCCGGTTTGTCCAACTGCGCATTGACGTTGAAATCAGTCGCTCCCCAAGATGGGATCATCACCGTTGCCCGGACATTGAACGGCCGCATCTCTACATGCAATGACCGTGAAAACTGATCGAGACCTGCTTTGGCCGCCGCATAAATCCCCCAGCCCGTCCAGGCCTGCTGCGAGCAGATGGACGAAATATTGATGATGGTTCCGGCGCGCTGATTTTTCATGACGTCCGCTGCCCGTTTGCTGCCCAAGATGGCCGAGACCAGATTTACATTTATGATCTCCATCACCGATTCGTCACTAATTTCGGAAATCGGCGCGATTTCTACCGCACCCCCTGCATTATTGACCAAGATATCCAGCCGGCCCGTTTCGTCGGTGATGTGCTTGATCACCCGATCCCAGTCGGCTGCATCCGTAGCATCGGCCTGCAACGGTGTGGCGCCTATCGTTGCGGCCACACTGGCCAGTTTACTTTCGTTTCTCGCAGTAATCCACACCTTGCACCCACACGCCACAAGGGCTTTGGCAATCCCTACGCCAAAACCGGATGACGCACCCGTAACCAATGCTACCTTATTTGTTAACTCACTCATACTATTTTTTATCATGTTATGTTGTCTTTCATCTGTAATCAACCGAATGTGTTGCCGCCGTTTACGGCGATACGTTGCCCGGTGATGAACGCGCTGTCCGGGCTGGCTAGAAACGCTACGGCATCCGCCACTTCATTCGGTTTACCCATTCGCTTCAGCGGCACTTTTTCGCGGTAAGCATCCAACGCAGATGGTGCTGTTCCCTCATGCCGTTCAACGGGTATCCAACCGGGCGCCACGAGGTTTACGGTAATCCCCATCGGTCCTAACTCGGATGCCCACGAGCGAGTAAGCCCCAGCATCCCAGCTTTTGCGGCCGCATAATGGCTGAATTCGGCATTTCCTAGCTCAGCCACTTCACTTCCAATATGGATTACGCGTCCGAAACCGTTGCGTTTCATAGCAGGAAGCACGTTTTGCATTAATAGGAACGGCGCTTTCAGGAAGAAGTCGATTTGGGCCTGATAGTCGTCCCATTGTTGCTGCTCAAGCCTTATGAACGGTTGCGGACCGGTAGCATTATTCACCAAGATAGTAGGGCTTCCCAGGCGGGTCTCCACCTGCTCAACCAGTATATGTACCGCAGCAGGATCGGTTACATCGGCCTGGAAAGCCGCCGCCGATCCACCGGCGGCGGCGATTTTTGCCACTACCGCTTCAGCACCCGCCTGGTTATGGCAATAATTAACCGCCACGGTTATTCCCCTAGCTGCCAGTCCAACTGCAATGGCAGCTCCCAACCCTCTAGAGGCACCCGTGACCAGGGCTATCCGGCTTGTATGCTGCTTTGTGGAGCTCATTAGTTCATATTTATTCGATAACCCAATTGTTCCAGATATGCCAGACTTCGCCTGATGCCATCATCAAGATCGTCCAACGGTTCGTACTCAATCAAATACGTGCCCCCAAAGGGAATCATGGGCAATAGTTTGCCGTAGTCGAGCGTCCCATCACCGATGGCTGCTGCCACCCAGCCACCATCCCGCGCTACCCAGTCTTTCAAGTGGCAATAATTGATGCGGTCGCCCAAGATAGACAAGAAGCAATCCGATACGTCGGGCCATACGGCCTTGATGTTACCGGGATCGTAATTGAATCCAACGTTATCCGGCAGATCAACCATGAGCCGTTCGAGAAAATGCGGATCGGTTGTGACCGTATTTTCATGGAATGCTACCCCGTTCCGCCAGGTGATCTTACCGTGGGTCTCCACGCTGATGGCGATGCCATAGGGAGCACATCGTTCGGCGACTAGCTTGAATGCGTCGATCAATTGAACATACAGCCGATCCGTAACGTCTTTTGCCGGGGTGAACCCGGCAAAAAGACGTAAATGCGATACGCCAAACAGGCTGGCAATGTCTACCACTCGGAGTGCATGCTCGCACATGCTCCGATGCGCTTCGGCGTCGCTCAGTGTAAAGTCGTTTTCGGCCGTCGCAAAAGCAAGCGATATACCTGCCGCATTCGCTTCGGAACGCGCTGCTGCTACCTGATCCCGATCGGTATCCATCGGAAATGTCGCAACGAATTCATTGCCTATACCGATTTCCAACGTACGGAACCCAAAAGACACGCAACGGGCCAAGTGCGCTTCAAACGGCAACTCGCGAAAGCCCCACCAACCGCATCCAACCGTTATTTCGTTGTGTTTCGTTGACGAAACCATAGATCTTTTCAATTAATATCCAGTATTAGGTGTCAGTGCAGGGTTTGCCTGCAACTCTAACAGCGGAATCGGAAACAGTTCATGCTTTGCCTCGGCATTGCGCCCGCTGGCGGTCATCACCTCCACAAAGCGCCCGGTCCGCAGCAGGTCCCAACGGTGGTGCCCTTCGAAACAAAGTTCCATGCGTCGCTCCTCCCAGACCGCCTCCCGGAATGCTTCCTTAGACAAACCTTCGAGGATTGGCAATTCAGCCAACTCCTCCGCTTCGTCGATCCCGTTGCCGTTCTCGTCTCTCGCCCGTTTCCGCACCGCATTGACGGCGTCATAGGCTGCGACGGTCGGGCCAGAAAGTTCATTTTCGGCCTCTGCAAACATCAACAGCACGTCCGCATACCGCAGAACGATCCAGTTCGCATCGCCGCCCACCTGCTGGCCGAAAGTAGGATCCCAGTATTTCATGGGTGCGGGTCCAGCCTGTGCGGTACCTGTTGCCGTGATCTCCGGAAAATACGGACTCGGAAATTCCGCGACCATGGAAATCCGCTTCCGGTAATGGTCGGGCACGGCGTCATAGAAAGGTCTTTCGGTTGCGATGGCCGTACCGGCAATGGCGCCATTCAATAAGATGTTCGGGTTCCTCGAAGCAAACGATGACGTCAGCGAACTCCCCCCACCCCGCTCGTTACCGGAGGTGAACTGTACCGAAAACAAGTGTTCTTTCCCGTTTTCGTTGGCCAGCTTAAATACATCGGCGAAGTTTTCAAACAAGCTATAGGATTCGCTTGAAATAACGGTTTGGGCCGCGTCGCGCGCGTTTTGCCAATCGCCCTGTGTGAGGTACACCTTGGCGAGCAAGCCCTGAGCAGCCCCGCTCGTGGCGCGACCTCGGTCGGCCCCGGTGTAACTAGGTGGCAACGCGGCTGCCGCTGCCTGTAAATCGGAAACAATCAGCTGGTACACCTCTGCCGCTGCCGCACGCGGAAGGCTGTTGTTGGTGGTATTTTCGGTAGGCTCGGTGATCAGCGGCACGCCGCCGAAACCCCGTACTAGCTCGAAATAGAACAAGGCACGCAAAAATTTAGCCTCGCCCACATAGCGGTCGCGCACCTGCTCATTGATCGCCATTTCGGGCACCCGTTTGATCACGCTGTTCGCGTAATTGATGCCCCGGTACATGGTGGTCCAGAAGTCACGGAACACCGGGTCTGCGGCCGTATAGTCCATGACATCGAGCCCACCGGTAAGTTCCCCCCGGTTGGCCACCTCTGTGGAAATATCGCCAAAATACCAAGCATTGCCATTGTAATGGCCGGTCAGTGCTGAATAAGCGGCATTGACACCCGCCAGTGCATCGGCCTGCGTTTGGAAGAAGCCATCTCCGCCGATGGATGAACGGGGTTGCTCATCGAGGAACTTTTCGCACCCCATGGTGATTACGCCCACGATGGCCAAACAGATATATATCGAATTTTTCATTATTCTTCTCGGTTTAATTTAGTTAAAAGCCAACCTGCACACCTAAACGGAACATCCGGGCGCGCGGATAGGCGTTCATATCCACCCCAAACACGGTGTTGTTATCGCCCAGGGAATTTACCTCTGGATCGTAGCCGGAATAGTTTGTCCAGGTATACAGGTTCTCGCCGGCCACATACACCCTTGCCATACGCAATTTGCTGTTCGCCAACGGGATGTTGTAGCCTAGTGTCACGTTGCTCAGGCGAACAAACGACCCATCCTCCAAATAATTGGTACTCACACGGTTGGGGAACGTGCCCTGCCTGCCGTCGGGACGATCTATTTTCGCGATTTCATTGCTCGTGCCCTGACCGTCCCACGCATTGACATAGCGGGCCAGCCCGTTCATGCCATTCACCTGCGTGGTCAGATCGATCAAGTTGAGGTTAAGTACATCGTTGCCCTGCACACCGTTAAGGAATATACTTAAATCGAATCCTTTATAGGCCAAGTTGGTATTGAAACCAAAGGCATAGTCGGGATGGGGATTCCCGATTACCGTTTCGTCCAGCCCTTCCTCGAATTTGCCATTACCATCCACATCGCGGAAGTTTTCGAACCCGGGGCCCGAATTCCCGTTACCAGCCATGTGGCCCGCATCGAATTCAGCCTGAGTTTGCCATAGTCCGTCGAAATGGTTACCCCAGAACATGCCGATGGGCTGGCCCACCATCACCACCGTTCCCGCGCCGCCGTTCCGTTGGATCATATACGAACTGATCGTCGAACCAAAGAACCGATCGGCGTCAGCGAGCTGCAGTACTTTATTCCGGTTAAACGAAATATTCGCTGACGCATCCCAACGGAAATCGCCCTGGCTGATCACGCCGTTTACGCCGAGCTCCACACCCTTGTTTTCAACACTGCCGATATTCTGCAACATGGAGGTGAACCCGCCTTGCCGGGGTATCTGCACGCTGAACAGCAGGTCGCTGGTCTTTTTATGGTAATAGTCGGCAACCACACTAAGGCGATTATTCAAGAACCCGATATCCATGCCCACATCGATCTGCCGCGTACTTTCCCATTTCATGTCTTCGTTAACGAGTGCTTCGGGCACAATGGATGTAACGAACTGTCCGCCGAACGAATACGGGCTACCCAGTCCATATGTTTGCAGATTGCGGTACAGCGGGATCGACTGATTCCCCGTTACGCCGATGCTCGAGCGCAATTTCAACTCGCTGAGCCAGGTTGCCGACTCGAGAAACTCCTCGTTTTTCACATTCCAGGCAACCGCTGCCGAAGGAAAGAATCCGTAGCGGTTATTCTTCCCGAAGCGGCTTGACCCGTCGTATCGCGCCGATACGGTGAGCAGGTAGCGGCTTGCAAAGTCATAATTCACCCGGCCCAGGAAGGATACCATGGACCATTGGGAATGACCGGTAGCCGGATATTGGGCATCTTCGCCGAGCCCCAGGTTGTAAAAGCCCAGTACATCCGTAAAGAAGCCCTGCGATGCCGCAGACAGCGACTCTTCCGATTCGCGCTGTACGGTGAATCCACCCAATACTTCCAGCTGGTGCCGATCTTCGAATGTCTTTTTATACGTCAGCGTATTTTCATTTACCCAATTGAACAGTTCCGATGACGAAACACCGCCGCTACCACCCGTGGCCCGAGAATTCACGAAGTAAGAAGGCAGGTAATTCCGGCTGCGCCCATTCGTAAGGTACGTACCGAACGTGGTCTTCGCCGTCAGGTTTTCGGTCACCTCATATTGCGCGTAAAAATTC
Source organism: uncultured Parapedobacter sp. (assembly GCA_964613725.1). Lineage (GTDB taxonomy): Bacteria > Bacteroidota > Bacteroidia > Sphingobacteriales > Sphingobacteriaceae > Parapedobacter. The sequence continues at coordinate 24,043 of CAZTJY010000057.1, forward strand.
CCGAGCAGCCGCGTCCGTGTATTCAGTGCTTGTGCGTTCTCGGCCATTTCTACCGGATTCTGGATCGCAGGATTGGCGTAGATGCCCTGGGTTGTCCACAAACGGTCCTGCGAAGTGTAGGTACCGTCTTCGTTCCTCACCGGCTGCACCGGATCGGAATGCAACGCCGCATAAATGACGCCCGAGTTGCCATGCCCTGCCGTACTGTGTTGGATGGGCCGATCCCTGTTATAACCGAACGACACGTTGGCTCCGATGTTCAATTTATCGTTGATGGAATGGTCGAGGTTCAGACCGACGTTCGCCTTTTTAAAGTTGGAGAAAATAACAATTCCGTCTTGGTCAAAGTAGTTGCCCGACAACGCAAACCGCGTTTTCTCATTACCACCCCGCACCGAAAGGTTGTGGCTATGAATGGGTGCGGTTTGGAAGATGGCATCTTGCCAATCCGTTCCTTTACCCATTTTTGCGATGTCCTCTTCTTTATAGGCGCGGCTCACCAGACTACCGTTGCGGAAGCGGCTCCAGAATGTGCGCGCCAATGTGGCGTACTCTTTCGCGTTTAGCAGATCCAATTTCTTCGTTACGCTCTGGCTTCCGTAGTATGCGTCGTAAGTGATCTGGGTCGCACCGCGCACGCCTTTCTTGGTGGTGATCAGCACCACCCCGTTCGCGCCACGTGCCCCGTAGATCGCCGTTGCCGAAGCATCCTTCAGCACCGTGATGGATTCGACATCATTGGGGTTAAGAAACTCACTGGAACCGCCCATCGGAAACCCATCGATGACATACAGCGGGTTGTTTCCGTATTGGATGGAATTGCTTCCGCGGATGCGTATACGCATCCCGCCGGCAGGCGCACCCGTGGTGGACGTCACCTGTACACCGGCGATCCTTCCCTGCAGCCCCTGCTCCACCCTGTCGACCGGCCGTTGGGTAATTTCCTTGGCTCCGACAACCGCAACAGCACCCGTGAGGTCGGACTTGCGCTGCGTGCCGTAACCCACGATGATGACCTCGTCGAGCGCGGTTTCAGACGGTTCCAGCCAGATTTGCAGCTGTCCGGTTCCCGCCGCTGCTTCCTGCCGTTTATACCCCACTGCGGTAAAAACGAGCACGGCGCCTGGGTTGACGGCAGCGATATTGAACTTGCCCTGCGAATCGGTCGTGGCCGCGATGGCTGATCCTTTTACGCTAACACTCACGCCTTCCACAGGAAGGGAAGTTTGTGCATCCTTTACCGTCCCTTGGACGGTATGTTGCACCATGCTGCCACCATACGCTACCTCACTGCATATTGCCAGCAGGATTACGCCCAGGGTCAGCATTCGTCTCATCAAATTTAGTTGCATCATATCAAGTTTACACCATTGATTATGGTTTCAAATATAGAAACTAATTTTATATAACAAACATAAAAAATATAAAAACGCTTAAATTTAATTGAAGTAATA
>CAZTJY010000058.1:0-25314 GCA_964613725.1 uncultured Parapedobacter sp.
CTGCCGTCCAATCCAATGTGCCGTCATCGGCCACCCGGTCGGTAAGCAACAGCGGTTCGGCCGCACCATTGTAAGCGGTAAGCGACAGCAGCACGGCTGGCCGGTCCTTGGGGTTCGCCGGTTGTAACGTATCCGTCAGCACCTGCCCGCCCTGCACGTGGAATACTCGAAATAAGCCCCGGGTTGCTGCATCATCCACGCTCACCTGAGGTCCGCCGAACGGCCATCCCGTTCCGGTGGTCAAGTCAATACCCAAACCCAACCGACTGCCCTCGGCGGTCGTATAGCGCAGCATGTCCACCCAGCGAGGGGAGAGAAATGGAATGTAACTGCTTTCATACCCTATTGCGCCATAAATCGGAGCGATTTCCAGACCGCCGAACCCTGCCTCGGCATAGGTCTGCATCAGTTGCGAAAGGTTCTGTTCGTCCACGGCGCTTCCCATCCACCACCAGCGCGCCCAGGGTTTAGTGGTATTAGACTGCTCGGGCCACGACGCGTGCTGGGCCTGTATCGGTAGGATCATACACAGGCAATAACCCAACACGAGGAAATAACGAATCCTATTCATCTTCATCAAGCCATGTAAAACACTTCCGTGAGCGGTGTAGTCACTGGTGAGTGGTCTGCATTGGTTTCCATGATATCTGCCATGTAAGCCCACCAGCGTTGTACAATGGGGTTGTTACCCAAATCCTGCGAAGACTGTTCCCCAACCTGCCTTTGTATCGCGAACAGGGTGTCGGTATCTTCATCCAGAAAGATGGAATAGTCGCAAACGCCGTTTTCTTTTAACAGCGCAGCCAATTCCGGCCAGATGGCATCATGGCGTCGTTTGTATTCGGCTTGGCAACCGGCCATCAACTTCATTTTAAACGCTATCCGTTGCATATTATCTGTTATGATATGTTTTATATCTATTAAGGCATTTTCTTTAAACCTTCCGCCTTCACGACCCACGTACCGTCGTTGGGGAATTCCGGCGTTTTTCCTTGGCTGCCTAGCCGCCCATCCTGATCGTCGTAGCCGTTTTTTACACTCCGTCGAATTGAGGCACTGCGGCCAACTTATCAATCACCTCATCCCACCGTGCCTCTCGTTCCATCCCGTTACGATCACTCCATTGCTGTGCGATACGCAGCGCCCAATTCCAATAGGCCACTTCGTGACTGGGATTGAAAGTTTCGCGTCTTGGGAAAACTTCCTGGGAAGGGATAACACCCTTTTCGAGGTTTTACCGGTCGTTCTCGGCATCATACGTAGGAAAATCGGTCATGAACCCCGTCGTAATATAATTCTCATCGTCGTGGCAGCAGTTTCCTGCAGGCTACAATCACAAGCAATGATACAACAAAAAAGCTGAATATATCGCCGGCCGCAATCCACCACCACTACCTACCCGCCAATTTATATACCTCGGTACCGGCGAGCAGGAAGCATCCCAAGCCGTAGTCCTCAAAGTCGGGTTTGCTGGTGTAGGTTACCGGCTGCCCATCCTTCGGCTCTTTTCCCGTGCCCTGCACGTACCCCAGGAAACCATTGTCGTGTAAAGCATCGTTTGCCAAGGAATGCCACGCCTTGGTTATCACCGGCAAGTACACTTCGCTGTCCACCAGTCCATTGTTCAGCGCCCACGCCATACCGTATGTAAAAAGCGCCGTGCCGCTCGTCTCTTTGCCTCCGTAATGGTCGGGATCATGTAGGCTCACGTTCCAAAAGCCGTCGGGACGTTGCAGCGGCAACAGTGCCAACAGCATATCTTTCAGGTCTTGTTCGTATTCCCCGTAATGTGGGTCGGTCCTGGGCAGTTCCTCCAGTACACGTACCAATGCGGCAACCACCCAACCGTTCCCCCGCGACCAATAACAGTCTTCGCCATTGGGTTCTTGGTAGGGGGGCACGAAGTCCTTATCGCGCCACCATAGCTTGTCTTCGGGGTTATACAGGCCATTACCACCCTCATGGTATTTAGCATGGCTATATAGTGCGTACATCTTATCGAAATACCGCGAATCATCAAACGTAACGCCTAATTTGGTAAAAACGGGCATGGCCATCTGGATGGCATCGATCCAGTCCCAGTCGTCTACCCCGTCGCTGTTTACCATCCGGTCGACGTTGTCTTTTATGTTACGGATATATGCGGGGTTATTATCGATGCGGTAAAGGTCAATATACGTCTGTCCACAGCATTGGTTGTCGGCATTCCGGGTGATGGGTTGGTAAGCCGTAGACCAGTCATGCTTTTTACCCCACTGGACGGCGTAGTCGTAGAATCGCTTGTCGGTATCGATGGCATACAGTGCCATCAGCCCTTCGTAGTATACGGCGCGCGTCCAGATGTTGGCAGGCCGTTCTCTGTTGGTCACGATGGTCTTTCCGGGATCGGGCCACTTCTCCATGAAATACGCATTGGCACGCCGCAGCTGCTGCAGTACCTCGGCGTTCGTCGGTAATTTGTCGTTGCTGTGACCCAGAATGGGTAGTAATGTGGTCAATACGATTGAAAAAATAAATAACCAGTTTTGTTTTTTCATTTCACGATTCAATTTATGTCTGCTTTAATGTATTGTAATGGATTTCCGGGTAGTGCACTTAAAGCGTTTGCTACTATTTTCGCATTGACTTCAGCGCCCGACAAACTCGTGTGGGTATGGTCACCTTCGAACAAAAGGGCTACTTGCTGCTTCCCTAACGTATCGTAATAATCGGCAATTAAGTGATGCAGTGGGATGAATCTGCAGTGCTCGCGTTCGGCAACTTCCTGCGCCCATTGCGGATAGCTATCCACGCTACGGCTTACCCGCTCACCATCCCATCGGTTTCTGGGAACCGGAGAGCATACAACCACAAGCACGCCTTTCGAGTGCGCATCTTGTATGAATTTCGACAGGTACCATCCATAGGTGTGGACCGTTTCTTTTTGCTGCGTAATGGGATTAAAAATTTCGCGGGTTTCCGCTCCAGTACCCCGCAGGGTACCCCGCGCCCTTGCGGTGTCATCCAAAGGCCCGCTATCGTTATGGCCAAACTGGATGAGCAGGTAATCGCCGGCCGCCATCTGCGCGAATGCCTCTTTCCATAACCCGCGGGTTAGGTAGGTCCGCGAACTGGTGCCGCCCAATGCGTGGTTGGCCACAGCGATCTGCGTGGTATCGATATAAGCCGGCAACACCGTGCCCCATCCCCATTGGCCATTCCGGCCATCACCTTGGCCATTTTTTACTGTCGAATCGCCAATCAAATGGAGGGTGGGCCGCCGCCGCTCAAGGGAAAATGACAACAATGACGCAAACGTGATGACAGCGAGCAGCCAAATCTTCGTGGAGTTATTTAATGTAGTCATCAGTTTTCCTACATCAGCCGAGTCCTTGCCCAACAAACGCTCCAAGCCTCCATACCGATGGAGATTTCACACAAACGAGCGATGCAGTTCTATATAGCGACGTGCGTTGCGACATTTACCATCCGGGATTTTGCATCGCAGCCTTTTCCTCATCGGTCAACGGCCTTCCGTCTTTCTGAACGGCATCTAAGAAACTTTGCGGTATGGGCCGTACGTAATGCTTATTCTCCAGCGGCCGGGCTTCGTCATTGAAAAGTGTCGCACGGCTTACCAGCGTTTTAGTTCTCGCCAGATCTTCCCACCGCATCAACTCACCCATCAGTTCCCGCGACCGCTCATTCAGGATAAAATGGAGGAATTTATCTGCATCTGATGACAGCCCCAATTCTTCATAAAATTCATTTCCCGAATTGAAGATATCTCCCACGCTAGTAAAACGCAGGTTTTCAACGGTAGCAGCCGTTGTCTCGGCCATGTTATTAGATTCAAAATACGTATTTCGATCGGAGTAAGAGACGAAAGCAGCGGTATTCGCGGCGGAATTGTTCAGGTAGGCCACCCCACCATCCGAATGGAACGACCTATCTTCTCCAGCTTTATACGCGGCGCGCTGCCGGAGATCATTGATGTAAGGCAGTGCTTCAGCATACCTACCCAATCGACCCAGTGCTTCTGCCGCGATGAGATAGGTCTCGGCCACACGGGCCAAAATACCATCTCGCTGTCCGAACTGAGAAGCCACACTTATCCGCGAGCCATCGGCAAACTTAGAGAGGGCTACGAAACGGCTGGCTTCGTAATTACCATGGCCGCCTTTCAGATTCGCGGGTTCGCCAGCGAAATATCGCACAAACATGTGAGGTGCACGCCTATCGACATTAGTTGGCAAGTTGGGATCAGCCTTCAAAGGATCGGGACTCGTATAGCGGGTGTCGCCTGCATCATTCACAATGTAAAGGATGGACGTTTCGCCGCCGGCAAATTTCGGCTTCCCAACCAAATCCGGGGAAGGCGCAAACTGCTCGGACCACACCGGTGCGTTATCAGGCCGATTTGATAGGTACCTGGTTTTGAAGCTTTTCCAAAACCGCGAATCATTCACTCGGTCAAACACATCTAGGGCATAATCCGTAGACCGCATCCGTTGAAACTCCCGACCACCAGGTATATCGCGCTGCATACCCGTGATGTTTTGGTACACGGAAGGATAATAAAGGTGAATTTGGTTGCCGTATCTACCTTGTGTGGCCACGTTATCCGAAAACTGTGCAGCAAGGATTACTTCGGAAAGGCTTTCATTCGGGCCATCCACTTCCGTGAAGTTCCACAGGTCTCGGAAGTCATCTGCCAGCGTATGGTAGCCACTATTGATCACCAAATCGGCATAGTGCACCGCTTGGGCCAGATCTTCATCGCGGGTAGCACTGTTCCATTCGCTATACAGCTCGCTGGCACGAAACAAGTACGCCTTTGCGAGAAAATGAGCCGCCGCCCATTTTGTGATTCGGCCGGGTTGTGCTGGTGTAGGGGGCAACAACTCATATGCTTGCGTGAAATCTGCAATGATTTGATTATACACCTCTTGGGCGGTATTGCGCGTGAACATCAACTCCACCGTGGTTGATGGTTCCAGCTTTATGGGTACACCACCGAACTGCTTAACCAATTTGAAATAATCAAAGGCCCGCATAAAATAGCCTTCACCATGTCGAATATCCTTGTTCGGACCATCCCCATAAAATTGCGGAATGTTTTTAATGACGATGTTCGCTGTATTGATGTTTCCGTACATATTGTCCCATATCGACGCGACATACCCCGTCATGGAGTTTAATCCTGCGTCGTACGAATTCCAGACCTGCTGTCCGCGGTCGCCCCCAACACTGAATTCATCAACCCCATAATTGGTCGTTACGTAAGCCCACTCATAATTGAAGTGAAACTTCAAGCTTTGGTACATTCCGGTAACCAGGCCCTCCAACCCTTCTTGGGTTTCAAAGTCCTGCGTGCTCCGCGCGGTTATCAAATCTTCGTGCAGAAAATTTTTGCATGATAGCATTACTGTAGCACAATATATCAGTGCGGTATATTTAAACGATTGCTTAATTATTTTCATGATTTTGTTTATTAAAAGCCAACATTCAGTCCGATGACAAACCCACGGTTAAACGTAGAACCACCCAAATCCGGATCGATCCAATCCACATTTGAATAAAGAAGCCCCGGATTCATCACCTGCGCATAGACTTTGAGGTTTTGCAACCTAAGCCGATTGGCTATAGAGATGGGCAGCGTATATCCCAGAGAAACATTGCGAAGTTTGATAAACGACCCATCCTGGTAATTCATTGCCGTCCGGTAGGGGTCTCCACCTGCGTTCCCATAATTAGGGGCGGGATATGCATTGGTGGGATTATCAGGCCGCCAATAATCCAGTTTACGTTGTGCAAACCGGCCTTGCAAATATTCCCCGCCGGCGAGTGTCGTAAATTCAAACCGACCAAATATGAAAAAGGTCAAATCCCAATTCTTATAGCGCAAGGAATTATTGAAACCAGCTGTCCATTTCGGGGTGGAATGGCCAACGATCTGCCGGTCAAAGTTAGCATCAATCCGGTAGTCGCCATCCAAATCTGCCACGCGCACGTCGCCTGGTTTGAACGCATGTCCATTCGCGTTGAATTTTTCGATTTCAGCGAGGTCCTCCGGCGTATTTTGCCAAATCCCTACCTTCTCATAGTCGTAATAGACGGACAACCGCTCACCGATAAACCAACCATTGTTGACATCGTCCACTTTTCCATTTGCCAGTTCGACAATTCGGTCATTGCTAGCAGTGAAATTCAAATTTGATGTCCAGGTAAAGTCCGCTTTTTCGATATTCACGGTATTCAACGAAAGATCAATACCTCTATTCGACGTTGCGCCGATATTTGCCCATGTAGACGTATAACCCGTTAAAGAAGGAATTGACATCTGCATAAGCAAATCTGTCGTACGCGACGTATATAAATCCAGCGATCCGCTCACCCGTCCGTGGAAGAACCCGAAATCCAAGCCAAAATTCCACTGGGAGGTACGTTCCCAGCCCAGGTCCAGATTGGCCATAGGCGCCGGGTTCGCGAGCGAAGCATCAGACGATACGTAACCGGGCTCCACCAAATTGCCCCAAGTATAATACAAAGTTTGCACGCCGCCTTTTGTAAAGTACGGGCTGATCGCGGCGTTGCCAGTGCTGCCATAGCCTATCCGCCACTTCAGTTGGCTTATCCAATCGACATCCGACATAAAGGACTCTTGATCCATCCGCCAGGCGAAAGCCGCGGACGAAAACACATCCCACTTGTTTCCGTCTGCAAGCTGCGATGCACCATCCCAACGGACAGAAGCGGTTAGCAGGTAACGGCTATCATATCCGTAGTTTACCCTTGTCATATAAGAGAGTAACTGCGACTCGGAGAGCCCACTGTTAAACCCGTCCAACTCGCTCACCGAATTCAATTGGTACCACAGTTGGCTATCCCAGGGTAGATCCGTGGCTGTCATCGAGGAAGATTCGGAGCGGTTTGCCGAGGCACTTTGCAATAGCGTCAGCCCGAATTCATGCTTTTCGGCAAAGGTTTTATCATAATAAAGCAGGTTATCTAATGTCCAGGAAAACCGTGAAGTTTGGTTAAGTTGGGCATAATTCGTCGATCCGGGTTCGCCAGCACCCCGTTCGGCCGCTCGTTCGTCCATCCACCTCCCATTCCGGAAATTGTAAAAGTCAGGGCCGAAGTTCATCCGGTACCGTAACCCATCTAGGATGTTCACTTCAGCATACACATTACCCAAAGTCCGCAACACATGCCGTTCATTGATGGTAAACTTATCATCGCCGATAGGGTTCCGGATATTCACGTCACCACCCGGCAAGTTGATACGGTTGCCATTCTCATCAAAGGGAACCGCGTACGGCAGCATACCGTTCGCGGCAAAATAGAGGTTGGCCGCACCTTGCGAACCACTTCCTTGGTAGCCGTAATTCTGGTCACCGAAGGTTGCCGCTAGGCTACCGCCGAATTTGAACCACGGTACGGGATTAACGTCAACCGTGAATTTACCGGTATAACGTTGGTAGTCTTGCCCTAATACGGTGCCTCCTTGGTTCAGGTATCCAAACGAACCATATCCCTGCATCTTGTCTGTTCCACCACTCGCATTGATGGAATGATCATGTGTTACACCTGTTTTCATCACCAGGCCAGTCCAGTCGGTTGTCGGCACCAAACTTCCATCCCACGTACCATTCTGCCATCCTTTGGCCACATTGGCCCACGCGATGGCGTCGCTGCCAAAAATACGTTGGTCTGCCTGCTCGGTCGGTTCGTCTGGGTATCGATTGGGGTTATCGGCTGGCAACCGGCGGTAAGCATCCCGTCTAAATTCCACATATTCAGCTGCATTCATCATTTCCATGCGGTCCTGTAAATTTTCGATGGTGGTAACCGCTTGGTAATTGAGCGACAACCGGCCTTGCGCACCTCTTTTGGTCGATATCATGATCACACCGTTCGCTCCACGCGACCCGTATATGGCGGTGGCCGATGCATCTTTCAGCACGTCGATAGACTCGATATCGGACGGATTCAGCGCCTCGATCCCACCTGCAGTCAATGGGATCCCATCCACCACATATAATGGTGAATTGCCTGCACTTAATGAGCGAACACCCCGTACGAGGACACTGCCCATCTGCCCGGGGCGCTCGTTGGAGGTGATGTCGACGCCCGCTACCATACCTTGCATGGCTTGGAGCGCATTCGTAACCGGCATACGGCGCACCTGTTCCGCACCGATACTGGCCACAGCCCCCGTGAGGTCCGCTTTCTTCACCGTATTGTAACCCACTACGACAACTTCATCCAAATGGCTCATTAATGAAGAGAGCGCGACATCAAGCGTGGAAGTAATCGCTTCCTCCTCGGTCGATTGGTAGCCAAGGAACTGAAACACTAATACGTCGCCTTGGTTTACACGGATGCGATATGAACCTTGCACGTCCGACTGGGTTGAACGGTCATGTCCTTTGACCGTAACGGTTGCACCCGCGATAGGTGTTCCAGATTCAGCATCGGTAATACGACCTGAGACGGTAAATGTCTGCCCTACCTGGGCAAACGATGAGGTGATTGAGCCCATGGCTAACAGCAGCATAAGACACCACTGTTTAGCCCAATTCATTGAAGCAATCCAATTTTTCATTGTATTCATTTGTTTATATACTTGGTTTACTAATCCCCCTGCTTGCGATCCGCTATAGCTATTTCGAGAAGCTAGCCCAGAACACAGTCGGTTTATAACGAAGCAAAACTAGGGTTAAGCAATTTACCGCACCTGTAAAATCGGTCCAGATTTCCAGTAAAAATGTTCCGAGTTTCGCCGAAGCTGCTGCATGACAGTACAGGTTGCCAATCTGAAACGCATTTACGACATTTACCGTGTACCAATTTAGTGAAGCCCAATTATCATCAAATCCACAGCCGTGTATTACCGTCACATCATTTTATGTATTTTGATTTCATTGACGCACTGGTGCAACGGGCAATCCCTTAATCTTCGATTTGACCACATTACCTCCGAGCACGGATTGCCACAAAACACCATACATGGTATCGCTAAAGACAAGTATGGCTTTATGTGGTTCGGCACCTGGTCTGGCCTCTGCAAATACGATGGTTATCAAATGCGGGTTTACCAGTATGAGCCTAATAACCCGAAAAGTATCATCAACAGTAGGATTCATAATATCATCAAAGACGCCGACGACCAGATCTGGGTGATTACGTTTGACGAACAGGTTGCATGCCGGTATAATTACGAAACCGACGATTTTGACCGGATACCTTTGCAAGAGCTGTCGCCCGAATTCCAAGAACGTCTTTCGCGGCGGAACCATTACCTTACAGTTTCGTTCACCCATCAAAATTATCGTTGGGATTTAGACGACCGAACCAACACCTTGATGGAGACGTTCATGCCCACCAATGAGGTAAAGCATTATAAGGCTAACCCCACGAGCCGCTGGGGGTTAAATGATGCGTATGTGAGTGATATCTATCTCGACGACCAGGATATACTTTGGCTGGGTACCTATAGCAACGGCATCAATAAAGCAAACCTGAGGGCCAATCCTTTCCAGTACTACGATCATTCCCCTTCCAACCCGAATTCCATTACCGACAACAACGTCCGCGCCCTCAGCGAAGACAAACAGGGGAACTTCTGGATCGGCACGCGCGATAAAGGTATTTCCATTGCCGGTAGAGATGGAAAATACCGTCATCTTCGCCACAATCCCCATAAAAATTCGATAAGCCACGACCAAATCAAATCACTTTTCTGCGATTCAGCTGGTTATATGTGGATTGGAACAAAAAAGGGAATTGACCGCTACGATCCGAAAACTGACCATATACGGCACTTCGATATGGGTGATGATGTGCTCGACCCGGTGCACATTCCCGTATATGGAATGATGCAAGACCGCAACGGCGACATGTGGTTCGCTACATGGGAAGGAATCTACAAATATGATAGACAGGCGGACAGTATGCACCATTTCGGTCCGGAAGAAACGCTATCTCACCGACATACGTGGGTCATCATGCAGGATAAAAAGGGCAATATATGGGTGGGAACCGAAGGCGGAGGTGTCTGTGTGCTTCGCGAAACCGGACCCGGCAAACTATCGCTTATCCACCATTTCGAACATAATCACCATTCGCTGCATACGGTCAGTGACAACCGTATTTATGCGCTTTATGAAGATCGAGATGGCATCATATGGGTAGGTACGGGAAACGGGCTTGACCGTTATGCTCCTTCCAGCAAATCGTTCACCCATTTCGCAACGTCTCCAAATGGCCTGGCGAATGGCATGATTGCCGGTATTGTGGAGGATGACAGTGGCGTACTCTGGGTAAGTCACAAAAGGGGCCTGTCACAAATCGACCGTAGCACATTGGCCATACGGAATTACTCCCAACAAGACGGTCTGCAAAGCAACGAATTTCAGGAAGGCGCGGTTTATAAAAGCCGTACCACCAACAGGCTCTATTTTGGTGGTAATAATGGCTATACCACCTTCCACCCCGACAGTATCCGTTGTGACCGTACACCGCCCCAGGTGGTGCTCACCCAACTCCAGGTGCTGAATAAGCCGATTACGCTAAATCGGGAAATCAACGGCCGTGTATTACTCGAAAAGCCCCTATACCTCACCAACGCACTGAATTTGACATACAAGGACAAGAGCATCGCCATCGAATTCGCCGCACTGCACTATGCGAATCCTGCACGTAACAGGTATGCGTATATGCTCGAAGGTTTTGATGAGGGTTGGGTCTACACCGATGCGTCGCATCGCGTGGCCACCTATTCCAACCTGGCACCCGGCGATTATGTGTTCAAAGTGAAAGCCTCCAACAGCGACGGGGTTTGGAACGAAAGACCTAAGACATTGCGTTTGTCGGTTGCTCCCGCATTCTGGGCAAGCACTTGGGCCTATGCCATTTATTCCATCTTCTTCGTCAGTTTGCTCTATGCCTTCTATTATTACGTGGTGCGTTACGCCCGGTTAAATAGTAAGTTGGCCTACGAAACCATCCTACATGAAAAGGAACGGCAGCACCACGAAAGCAAGGTTCAATTCTTTACCAATATCTCTCACGAAATCAAAACGCCACTGACATTGATTCTAGCACCTATCCAGCAATTGATGGCATTAAGCGGAACGAACGGGGCCATGAAAAACCAGTTGCGGACGATGAAAGCCAATGGCGACCGACTGTACAAACTCATCAACCAGCTATTGGATATCCGCAGGTTTGAAACGGGCAATGAAAAGCTCACACCCGAGTGGCGGGATATAACGGGTTTTGTTCACGAAATCACGGACTCCTTCCAACACATGGCCCATCTAGGGAATATCACGCTGACCACGACGGCAGAAACGCCACAGGTATATAATTATTTTGACCCCGATAAACTGGAAAAAGTGCTTTATAACCTCTTGGCAAACGCGTTCAAGTTCACGGGCGATGGCGGGCATGTTGAAGTACGCGTACGCACCGAAATGGGCGAAACGTCATGGCTCGTTATCGACGTGGCCGATAACGGGGCGGGCATCGCCACGGAAGATTTGCCGCACATCTTCGAGCCTTTCCGACAGGGTAAACTGAGTTACGCTGGGGGAACCGGCCTCGGGTTGGCTTACAGTAAGTCGTTGGTTGAACTCCACGGTGGAATTATTACCGCGTGCAGTAAAATTGAACAGATCGACGAAAACCATACGGTATTTTCAGTTCGGATTCCGTTAATTACCGTCACCGATGCCCCGCTGACCCCATCGGCTATCCTCCCGGCTGAACTGAACACCTCCATTTCGACGGGTGAAATGCCTTTGGTTGAAGAAAACCCAGCTGAGCCAGACAGCGTGGTTTTAAATCCACCCAAGCGCTATACGGTGCTTTTGGTAGAAGACAACCACGGCATGCGGAAATATCTCAGCGACTATTTCGCCAACCGATACCATGTCGTCGAAGCCTGCAATGGCACGGAAGGGCTCGCCCTGGCTGTAAAACACACGCCCGATTTGATCGTGAGCGATGTGATGATGCCCGAAATGGATGGTTTCACCTTATGCAAAAAATTAAAAGGCGATATCGTCACGAGCCATATCCCCCTGGTCCTACTCACTGCACGCACACTGATCGAATATGAAATCGAAGGCATCAAAACCGGAGCAGATGATTACATCATCAAGCCCTTTAACTTGAAGCTTCTTTCGCTGAAGGTTGCGAATCTACTAAACACCCGATCCCAATTGCGGGAGAAGTTCAAAAGCGAAGTGACTATTGAACCATCCAAGCTGAATGCGGTATCGCCCGATGAGCAGCTGCTCAAACGGGTAATGATGTATATCGAGAACCAATTAGCGGAGCCTGGATTGAGTGTGGATGATATCTGTGATGAAATCGGATTAAGCCGTACGCAATTGTATCGAAAAATGAAAGCATTGACGGGCTTCAGTGTTGGTGATATCATTAAGGAAATCAGACTCAAAAGGGCGAGACAATTGCTGCTTGAGAAAAAATTCAACATCAACGAAATCGCTTATATGACGGGTTTCTCCGACCCGGATTATTTTCGGAAGTGTTTCAAAGCGAAATTCAATAGCTCGCCGTCCGAGTATAGTAAACAGCATGCGCAGGAGAGCACTACTGATCATTGACAAGGTTAAAAACGCATATAAATACTCGGGGCAACCGTACCATGGTGGTTTCCCTGATTTTTCATTTAACCCGTTCCCAGGTTCGTGAACCAAAACCTGGATATTGCAAGGCTTGTTCGCATTGGGCGTAAGCGGGCTTCCGTTGCTAACATTTGCGAAAAGCAACATCAGGAGGGCGTATCGAAATGGCAAAGTATTGGTGGTGTTTAATTATCGCTCGCTATGATATTGACGTGCACTTCAGCAGCTAACTGCCGCGCTAAATCAACCACATAGTTTTCGAAGTAGTCGCGGTCCCGGAATCCCTCATCTGACAATTCCCAACCGGCAACGGCGTAATAGCTGGTCGGTTGGTTGTCTGCGACCGATAGTTTTGCTAAATAACTATTGGTCAGCGAACCCGAATTCGGTGCGTCCCTGTAACCGCGGTAGCTGTCATAGGGTAGGATGAGGCCCAACCCGAGCCACCATTCTTGCTCATAGGTTTGTCGATCGTGCGTATAAAGCACCACCCATTTATCATCAATGTTGATTTCCTGTGGTGGTTGGCTTGAAAATATATTCACCAGTCCTATTAATAACGTATCTTGTGCCTGGAGCCCTTCCAGGCTAACGGTATTTTGGTAGCCAAACATGCCTGGCCATATCGCCGGCTGTTCGTCGACATTGTACCAGTTTTCGCCGGCTTTCCAATGGCGATACCGGATATTTAGTTTCGACCGTAGCGGGCCCTCACGCACCACCCTAAAAATGGTCGTATCTACATTATTGGTGGCGTCTGTGACCGTAACCCCCAATCGGTACACCTCGTTGCCATGGGCCAGGGCAATCCCACCGATTCCCACGGAGCCACCCACCGGCAAAATGTCACGTCCCCAATCCAACATCACGTGATAATTGTCTTCTATGGCGCCCTGCGCGTTGATACCGACATCCGCAGGACTAATATACGATACCTTCTTTCCGAAAACATCTTTCGCGTTACGACCGTCGAGGTAATGCCGGAAGCCGACCTTATCATTCTCCCAAGAAGGTCCATCGGTTTGATACGGCTGATAGCCGATACTGAGGGGTAGTTGATTGGCATAAAGGGTATCGACCCTCCTCGGTTCTACCGGATCGGTCGCTCCATCACGTTTGCCGAAACGGGTGGCCGTTTGTGGCGCGTAATCCACGCGATCATTAATTGGTTTTATCGTCAGTTCCGCTTCGCCTGATGCCGGTAAATCGACCAAGAAAAACAATTCGTCCCATATACCGTCAGCTGAGACGTCATCTACCTGCGACGGAATGGTATCGCCCTGCGCATCAAGCAGCAACGGGTAGAAATCCTGCTGTTTGTTAAAATCCGCGCGTTTGATTGTGACGGCTTTTTGCGTTAAGTCGGTTTGTGTGGTGTTGGTAAGCGTGACAGTCCACCCCTGTCGCGTTCCCTGTCCACAAGAGCACGCCAAACCACTCATGGCTACTACTGCTGTGAGCTGAATTATTTTCATGGTATTTTGCCTGTTGTTAATCTAAAAACATTACTGCACTATCATTGATTTCGTATTCGGTTTGCTGGAGCAACCGGTACATCTCTGCGCCGGCGAGCATGACTGGGCCGTAACCGTGGGCAGCGAATTTATTGACTGGCCGATGGTAGTAAAATGCCGGATCGAAGCCCATCCCCGTACCTACGCACGTGCCTTCCACTTGCCCTGTCTCATTGACTTTCGTCGCTACCGCATTCCAGGCCAACAGCGCCACTGGTCCGTAAGCCTGCGCATCTAGCCAACCATTGTTAATGCCATGGGCGATGCAGTAGGCGTAAATGGCCGTTGCCGAGGTTTCCAGATACGTATCGTTGTGATCCAGTAATTGATGCCAGAAGCCGGTTCCATCTTGCAGGCGGACCAGTCCTTGCACATGTGCGCGGAATTGAGCAAGTAGTTTTTCGCGGGCGGAGTGTGCGTCGGGCAAGGCCGCCAACAACTCGAGTTTGGTTAATAATGCCCATCCATTAGCCCGCGCCCAATGGAAGTGCGGATGGGGTTCCATATCCTGCACCCAGCCATGCATATACAGGCCCTTTTCGGGCACGAACATGCGGTCGGCAAACAACCAGATCTGCCGGATAGCTTCGCCGAAGTAGCGGTCTTCGCCAGTGAGTTTTCCCATTTGTGCGAGCGCAGGTAGGCTCATATACAGATCGTCTAGCCAAAGCGTGTTAGGCAATGGCCTATTGCGAGCCAGGGTGCCGTCTGCTAAGCGAAACTCATCGTTAAGGATATAATCGATGTAATTATCGATGATGGGGCGTACATCTTGCGATAACACGCTTGTCTGGGACGCTTTAATCATCGCTGCGCACATCGCGCCGGCATCGTCCAACGCACCTGGATCGGTCACTGAATGGACCGGCGAGCGCCGCCTCCCGGCGGCTTCAGGCGACGCCTGGTATGCCGAAACCACTTGGGCGATGAAGTCCAGACGGTCTTTGGTGTATTGCGCGTACCGGTTATCGCCCGTTGCGTCGGTAGCCAACAGCATGGCGCCATAGGTGACGCCCCACTCGTAGCTGATCAGCCGGAAATCACCTTGCTTGAAAATGGTGTTGGTGTCGATCGCCGACAAGTCATCCACGGGTTGCTGGTTGTTTTTGTCGGCCAATGCGGCAGGTGTGGCCCCATCCAAGTACGCGTGCACGCGGTCTATCACCTCCTTGACCTCTTCGGGCGTTGTTTCGCCGTAGCGCACCGGATAATCAGGCTTCAGCAGGTGGAGTGGTGTGTTCACGTCAGTGGTTACTTCGTCCGTTCCGGTGGTCTCCGGGTTGGTACAGGAAAGCAATAGCGCCACCGCCGAACATGTTACAATGGACACGATTAAAAAACAAGTACGATTCATCATTTTAGATTCTACAATTTTTGGAAGTTTATACCTAAACAAAAAGAAAGCTATTCTCCCGCATTCAAATTTAACACGTTGATTATATTACGCAATCGTTACCGGATGCTTTTACTGTCTATTGTATCGCCTGCATACGCCAGGCACTGCATAGCAGCTAGGCTCCACTGTGCCACGGCATTCGTAGACACTGACGCTTCATCCCGTTCGCTGAGCACTTCTGGCGGGGTAAGATGGGTTACCGGTGGTATACCGAGTTTCATGCCCGCAGCGCCGCCGTAAAACTCTTCCCACGCCCGCTCCTGCAGCGCACGGTCTTTCAAAGACCAACCGGCATAGGCGGTGAGCCTGCTGTGCCCCTGACCCAAGTTCGGTTCACGGAAGGTTTGGCCGAGGTGTTTTTCCTGCCAAGCAGCGTCGGAGTTAAATGCCTCGCAATACTGCAACCATGCCTTCGTAAATACCGGCACATCCAGGGAGCCGATGAGCTCGGCACAGATCTCCGCCAGGCCGAATGCCGCACTGAGGTGAGATACCCGGATGTTGTTTTGGTCTACCCGTTCGAAGGTACCGCTTTCCAGGTCCATGTTGGCCGAACCGGTAAGAAAGCCACGGGGCTGATTACCGATACTCTCCATGCTGTTTAACAGGCGCTGTTTCATCCGTTCGTCGCCGGTACGCTCCCACTCCGTGAACCAAGCTGACGCCAACGCACCCCAGTCAGTACCGAACGACATGCTCACTTTTTCATCATCTTTGGCGGCGATTTGGCCTACCTTGCGGCCGGGCACGATTTGCTTCAGCGTATGGGCAGCTTCGATCTGCTCGCGCATGAGGTCACCGATGCGCTCGTCGGCCGTGAGGTAGTAGAGGAAACGTCGGTTGATGACTGTACTGATGCGCAGTTGCTTGGCGCTGCACCCCCAATGCATCACGTTGTGTCGGGAGCCCAAGGGGGCAAAGCGACCCATATGGTGCACATCCACTTCGCCGGTGTGGCGCGTCATGGCTTCGGCCATACGAAACACATCATGGCGGCCGGAGCGTAGGAAATAGTACCATAACCAAAGGTCTGTCGATAACTCGGAGTTGTCCCAAGCATACCCTCCCACATCATACCGCCATACGTGGCGGTCGTGGTCATAAGCATGCATCACGTCGCCAAAGTTCCAGAACCCGTACCAGCGGTGTTGTTCGATCTGCTTTTTATAATGGTCGATATAAAAAGCCAGCTGCGCTTCGATGGCTTGCTCGGCCGTGTTTCGCGGGGCACCTACCGTAAATGCCCCACCAAACACACCCGTTTCCTGGTAGTGAATCGGGTCGCAAACCAGCAACGGCGGGTCTTGGATTTGGGTGGCCATGGTGGCCAAGTCGCTGTGGGTGGGTGTACCCGCTACCGCCCAGATTTCGAGCTCGCTGGTACGGGCTATCCCATGGGGTGTTCCGAAGCCGGGTTCGTAATCCTCGTAGGTGATATCCAAGCCATCCAGTTGCTTTTCGTAGGTATCTTGGCCCATACCGTCGTGGTAGAACCGGAGATCCATTGGAGGTGCATCCGGCGCCCATAACCAGAGGGTGAGCTGGGCTGCGTCGGTATGGGCGTGGCGAATATCGATCTGCGTGGGGAAGCTTTGCCAGAAATTGCGGATGCCGAAGACGAGCCCACCACTCGCACCACCTACATACCCCGACCCGGCCGCACGCCGGCCGTGTGCCGAAGCGAGCCACCCATGGCCGGGGGCTGTCCGCTTACGGATTTCAAAGCCATCAGGTGTGGATTGGGTAAGCGAATAGTCGCCGAAGGCGGGGATATACGGCAACCCTTTGGCGACAGCCGGGCTGAACGCCGACACGGGCGGCGTTGCTGCCCCTGCAACCTGTGCGTCGCGCACGTCCTTCCCGGGATCGCGCCGCAGGCCGGTCAACCCTTTTACGGCTTCGCCGAATACGCCGCCATTGTCGCCGCAGAACCGGACGTGGCGGTTATAAAGGGAATCCGTCATAGGTACGGTGAACCGCACTCCTATCCCACGGATAAAGTCGCGGTACTCGTCGGCATCATAGACCAACGTATGGACCATGCGGATGGAGGCGGTGTTGAGGTAGCAGTAGAACCGTACGGTAAAAGGCAGCAGATCGCGCCCGGTGGTAGCCGAACGGTGTGTGCCCGACGTTTTGATAACCACCCGGACGGGGCCGGCGTGTTCCACTACCGCCTCACGGATTTCGCTTTGGAGGCTATCGCTCCATAGCGGCTCGCCGCCGACAGGTTCCGGCAGGTTTTGCCATTGGAGCACCAATCGGCCATCGGTGGCCGTGGCGCGGGTGCCCTGGCGGATGGATTGGATAAGCGTGCTTCCCTTTTTGGAGAACACGCACTGCATGGAACCCGTGTCGACCCGAATGGCATCATCATCCTCCGCTGCGGCAATCGACCCGCCCGTTGCACGGGTTAGTGAAGTGCCCCGACGTAAGGTGAGGGAGGCTGGGGCCTCTTCCCCATCCAAAGCCGCCGCATGCGCCGACCATTTCACGGACCCGTCAGGCCAACGTGCAGTTACCCAGTGCTGGGCGATTATCGCGCCATCGCCTGGAGTAATCAGGGTGAGTGTGTCTGAATCCTTAAACGCCCCTTTGGCCCAGGGAACGCCCCACGTTATTCCCCGTTTCATTTTGGGGGTTTGTGTACCCAACACATGCAGCTTGACAAGGGTTTGTTTTTGCTCGATCGGGCCAAACCCAGTAAAGGGCACCGAGCCGGCCAGCGGCATGGCCGATGCCAATACTGCCGATTGTTTTATAAACGCTCTTCTCGACTGCTGGTTACTTGCTCTTTTTCGATGATTCATTATGGTTTCTGTGTATGTTTGTTACTTTCGTATCATGAAGGTGATGAATGTCCTTTTTATTCCGGCTTTGATAAGTGCCACATTGACTGCGTGCCAGCCCCGCCCTGGGGATTCGACAAGCGCAGAATTGTTAGTCGAGGAAACCTTTGAAAACGGGTTGGACAGTAATGTGTGGATTGCAGAGATTGCACCCAAACCCAACTCGGCGGTGTATGTAGCGGATGGTAAACTTTGGTTAGACACGTACGGTGGAGTGACCGTATGGCTAAACCACCTTTTGGAAGGGAATGTCGCCATTGAGTACGAGCGGACGATCGTGGTAGACTCGGGCGCGAATGACCGGCTATCCGACCTGAACCAGTTTTGGATGGCCACCGATCCGATGGCCGACAACCTGTTTTCCCGATCGGGTGTATTTGAAACGTACAATCCATTATCGTTATACTACGTGGGCATGGGCGGAAACACCAACACCACCACCCGTTTCCGGAAATACGAAGGTGACGGGACCAAACCGCTGCTCTACGAACATACACGGCGGCTGGAAGCCAACCATACCTATCGTATCCGTACCGAAGTCATCGATGGGGTCACCACATTTTCGGTGGATGGCCACTTGCTTTTTTCGCATACCGACCCGCATCCATTGACCAAGGGATATTTCGGGTTCCGTTCTACGTACTCACGCCAGTCGATTGACAACGTACGCATCTACCAACTCCCCGAATAACCCCCAACAAAGATATCCGCGAAGGGGTTGATCCCATCGGTAAAATTGGTTCAAATTTCCGGTAGAAATGTTCCTATCGCATGTTTACGGCTGCAAAATTAATTTTGTTACTCGATGTAAAGGAGCCTGTTGACTCATTCGACTGGCAACTATTTATTGAAAACGACTACCCAAACCGTTGCCGAAATCGGCTACGATACCGAATCTAATTCGCCTTCTTGCTTTTCGCGCCAATTCCGAAGATATTTGATATGTCGCCGAAGTTTATTCGGGAATCGCATACGTGAACGACGGCCAATCAAAACTTTTGACAGTGATCGGCAGTATTTGGCATCAATCTGTGCCAATCGATGTCACTTCTTCAACAGTTGTTCGAGTCGGATTCGACTATGCTTCGATAATCCTTCGAGAAGGGTTCGGGAAAGGATCGGCTACGCTTCGGCAGGTAGTCGAAGAGCAGCCGATTGTCAGTCGAACGTGCTCTGAACACAGCCCTAAATAGTCCCTGACATGTCACAGGGACGGATGCTACGTCAGTTACTCATTTTAAGGCTACCCAATATAATATCCCTTATCAAAATGGCTTCTAATTCCTTATCATATTGTCCATTCTTGCTAATCAGCAACGGGTAATATTCCGTTGGAATGTCGACCGCACCGTGCGAGCCTTTCACCAACGTAGCATCCAGGGGTATCACGTCCATCACGTAGCGGAAGCCCAACTTTTTCCGAAGCAGTTTGTAGCCGGCCCGCAGTTTAGACGACATAAACATTTCTACCGGATCATAGCCGGGCTTCTTATGGATATCCACCACCCGGGCGTAATCGGGAGCAACCCGGTCATCCAACCAGAAATAATAGGTAAACCAGCTGTCGGCCTCGGAAATAGCAACGATATCGCCTGTCCGATCGTGGTCGATGTGGTATTGTTTTTTCCCTTCGTCATCGAGCAATTGAGCGATGCCGGGCACGCCCTTTAGCAATCCCATCACCTTTTGCTTCACGACATCATTCTGCGTGTAGATGTGGGCAATTTGGTGATCTGCCACGGCAAACGCCTGTGATGCACCCGCATCGAGCAGCTCCAGCCCTCTTTCCACACGGACGGCCAACAGGCCGGCCTTACGAAGCAAACGATTGATATGCACCGGCCGCGAAACCGGTACAATGCCGTATTCAGAAAGCAATAATACGTTTGCTTCTTTGCTTTCGTAATAGCTCACCAACTTTTCGAGAAGCCCATCGATTTCGCGTAACTCCTTCGAAATCTTGTTACCGTCAGGGCCGAACTTCTGCTGGCAGTAGTCCAAATGCGGTAGGTACACCAGGCTGAGGGTTGGATTATACTTATCGTCAACGTGCATGGCGGCATTAGCAATCCACTCGGACGAGACGATATTTGCGCCGGGGCCCCAGAAACTAAATAGCGGGAATTGGCCAAATCGTTGCTGTAGTTCGTCCCGCAACGTCGCCGGGTGGGAATAGCAATCGGGCATCTTCCGGCCATCGGCTAAATAATTGGGACGTGGGGTAACGGAATAATCAGCCCTACTATACATGTTATACCACCAAAATAATTGGGCACAGGTAAATGTCGGGTCTATGCGTTTAGCCACATCCCACACGCTTTCTTCCTGTACCAGCTTATTTGATTGCTTCCAGAATTTCACTTCGCTATCGGTACGATCGTACCAGCCATTGCCTACAATACCGTGTTGCGACGGCCATTTTCCGGTGAGGTACGTGGTTTGCATAGACGTGGTAACTGCAGGCAAGTGAGGCCTTATCCGGCTGACATGGGCGTTTTTTATATAGTCGGCTAAAAAAGGCGTGTGTTCGCCAATCACGGCGGATGATAGCCCTACAACGTCAATCACAACGGTCTTTCTCATTTCCTCATTATTTCACTTAGCTGATCGATTAACCAATGGAGTTCGCGCGAAATGGATTCGGCAATCGGTACCTGTAGCCTCTGGGGCAAAACACCCCAGGTATACGTTTCCACTTCGAGGTGGCCCGTCAGCCGCTTGTTTTGCTGAATGGCCAACACCTCGATGATATCCGACTGGGTGGATTGCAACGTACCCAAATCCTCCAAGAATATCGGTATATGGAAATGCGAGCGCCACTCCGTGGTCTGCTCATCAAAAAGTTCCACTTGTGCATCGGGTAGGTCCTTGAAACGACGAACTCGGCCATCGGCTTGTTTGGCGATAACTTGGTGCAGGTAAGTCGGTTCGTTGAAAGCCATGAACGCATCGCCGATAGCCTCTCTAGCGGCTGTATCCGGCGGCAACGTAGCCTTTAATGCCGCGCTGATCTGAAACTTCCCGACCCGTATGCCGTGCCGCACTAATGCGTCGATAACATCGTTGTGGTCTTCGTACCCTAACGCAAAATGGCAAACATCATAGCACAGTCGGATGTGGCGCTTAACCGCTTCTTCCGCTTCGTCAGGGGTGATATCCAATGCACTGACCAACAATTTGGTTGCCACAGGGATCAATTCGCCCACGTACCAGCCGATAAACTCTTGACCCGTCTCCAATACACCATCCGGTTCGGGTTCGATATCCAAATGTAAGACTTTCCCTTGTTCGTGATATAGCCGCGTAAGGTATAACGCGACGTCGGCAACCTGCTGCGTGGTGCGTTCGCGCATCTCTTGCCAACTGTTTTCGCTTTCGTTATACCAATGCCTATACGCCAATGGCGACGTGGAGACACCGCCATCCATCCCTTGCGGCAGCAATTCGGCCAAGATATCAAACAACCGTTTGGTGTATCTCAATCTTTCCGGTGTGGTCCAATCGGGCGCGTGCACTTGCGCTTTCACAACGTCTTCATGGAAATCGCCGAATGGAAACCCATTCATCGTGAACACATACCCATTCTCACTGGTTAGCCAATCATTTAACTCAGTGAGTTTCTCCCGATCAAGCAAGGCCTTGCTGGCCAAATCGGAGAGGCGCAATCCTAGTCCCATGGGGCGGTGTGGCGAAACGGCACGTTTTATTCGTGGGAAATGTTCGCGCAGCAGTCTGAAATGGTCTTCCCATTTTTCACCGCCATGTATATTCGTACAATAGGTAAGATGCCCGTAATCGGTAACCATATCAACAGACTAAATTAACGCCTTGCTGTAGTGCTGCGGCTGCCCGCAACACGTGCTCTTCATCTAACTCATGGACTTCCACGCCTTGCCCAATCGCTTGAAGCAGCATAATAGTCAATCGCCCGCCTAAGTGTTCGCGGAATTCCTCTAAGCCCGCCAGCAGCGGATGCGTTGTCTGCGCACCTTCCAACAGCGGATGGAAAATGGGCAATCCTAGTTCTTGCAATACCGTAAGCACACGCTGGGCATCGTTCGGCAGCAGCATTTCCATGATGGCCGAATATACAGTATCCAGCGCAATGCCAATGGCAACCGCCTCGCCATGCAACACCTCAAAACAGGAGAGTTGTTCCAATTTATGTGCGCTCCAGTGTCCAAAATCCAAGGGACGGGAGGAACCAAACTCAAAAGGGTCTGCTCCGGCGATGTGCTGGAGGTGCAGTTCGGCGCATCGAAAGATCAAGTAATCCATTGCTTCACTATCGCGGCGGCGAAGGCTTCCAGCGTGACCCTCAATCCAGTCAAAAAACGCAGCATCCTTGATTAATGCTACTTTTATAGCCTCGGAAATACCCGAAATCCATTCACGGTCGTTTAACGTGAGTAGGAACAGATTGTCGTTGAAGACCGCTACCGGGGGGCTGAACGTGCCTATAAAATTTTTCTTTCCGCGATAGTTGATGCCATTCTTCACGCCCATGCCCGAGTCGTTCTGGGAAAGAACGGTTGTGGGTACACGGAGGTGGCGGATACCCCGGTGCGCAACCGCAGCTGCATACCCTACGGCATCAAGTACTGCACCACCACCGATAGCCATGATATATGAATGGCGGTCGATGCCGTAGCAATCTACCGTCTCGATGATGCGATCTACATTTTCTTGGTGGTTCTTGATGGTCTCGCCACCCGGAACCAGTAAGATTTCGCCGACCAATTGTACCGCTGTTTCGGAGCCAAAGTAGTCTTGTACCCGCTCGATTAGTGCCGGATGGCATTTAGCTACCCCCTCATCAACCACCACCAACAATTTGGGCACCGCCCCCGATAATCTCTCTGTGAAAAAATCGCGTAGCAAGTGGTTTTCGGGTGTAAACAACCCCGACGTGAAATGGACATCGTATTGGTAAGAAACTGAAAATTTCTGTTTGATAATAGACTTCATAACGACTTTAAGTAACAGCAAATAGCTTTGCCAACCAAAGAGATAGGGGGAATAACAGCAACGTCGCCAGTGTCAACCCCCACATACCGGCAGTTGCCGTCCACGCGGCATTCATAAAAATCAGCCCGATTACCCCGTGTTTAACGGAAGTACGGACATCGCCCGCAGCAAGTGTCCGGATGGCTTTTATTAACGGCGGGAACACGAACGCGATAAACGGCAACACCATTCCGATGGCCAATAGGTTGCTTTGAAAATGCAGACCGAACGCCACGATACACGCACCAACGATGCTATATAAAGCAGCAGATAGGTATAATGGCACTCGTTGACCGCCATGCACTTCACCCCGGCTGATGGTGGTTACGGCTGCGATATAAACAACCGGCACGAATGCAACAAACCATACCTGGCCTAAAGCTACCCCCGAATAGCTCATGCCCAGCGCCAGGTTGAGGCCCCGGCACAACCCCATGGTTAGCGGGCCGGCAACCGGGTGGTGTTTAGCCCATTTATCATAGAGCAAACACATGATCACAATAGCAAGGGCAATAACCGCGGGCAGCATACCTACGGTACCAGCGGCAACCACACCGGCGAAGAACAGGGCCATCGCTAGTTTGGTGGCTCCGCCAACCGACACTTTGCCACTCGGAATCGGCCGCTCTGGTCGCTCGCGGGCGTCAAGGTCCGCGTCAAACACGTCGTTGAAAACTACTCCTCCACCATACAGACCAATGGTGGCTATGATCAGCGCCAACAACACCGACCAGTCCAACGTCGCCTCTTCGGGCACGAATAGCAGGGAAATGGCGATACCGGCAAGCACATCTGACACCGCCGTCACGACGTTTGCCGGCCGCATCAATTGCAGGTACGGTTTCATGGTGACCATCCGACCTACGAAATAATGATCGACCCTGCATCCCGCCGTGGCTGTTGGCCGCCGCGTAATACTGAATTGCCCTCGAATTTCTTTGCCTGGTCAATCTGGACACTTTCGGCAAACATTCCTACGTCTAATTGGCCACTTTGGCCAAATGCAGCTATTGCGTTCTTAAAACACACCTGATCGATCGCGTCCCGACTTATCCCGCTTTTCACCATCAACGCTGCTGTTTTGGGTACCGCTAACGGGTCGCTGATCCCCCAATCGGCCGCAGAGTTGACCATGATGCGCTCCGGTCCATATTCTTTCACGATTTGTACCATGCGCTCATTACCCATTTTTGTAAATGGGTAAATGGTGAAGGCCGCCCAAAACCCTTTATCGAGCACCTCCTTCACGGTTTCTTCCGTATTGTGATCGATGATGACCATTCGAGGATCGAGGCCGTGCTCAAGTGCAATATCCATGCTACGCGATGTACCACGGGTTTTGTCACGATGTGGCGTATGCACCTGCACCGGCAATCCGGCCTCTTTGGCTAATTCCAACTGTAGACGATAGTACTTTTCTTCTGCAGCGGTCTGGTCGTCAAACCCAATTTCACCAATACCGACCACGCCCTCCTTATAGATGTAAAAAGGCAGCAGTTCCATCACTTCCTCGGCGAGGGCTTCGTTATTGGCCTCGCGCGAATTCAGGCCAATGGTGCAGAAATGGCGGATTCCAAATTGCGATGACCGGAAGCGCTCCCAACCGATTAGACTACTGTAATAGTCGCGGAAGGTGTCGATACCGGTACGGGGCTGCCCTACCCAAAATGCCGGCTCAATCAAGCCCACAACTCCGGCATCGGCCATGGCCTGGTAATCGTCGGTTGTCCGTGAAACCATATGGATATGCGGATCGAAAAACCGGAACCCCTTAACTAATTCTAAATCCAACGCTACGCGCTCTCCCATAGACGCGCGTCCCTGCTCATGATAGCTACACATTATTGATTTGTATCTTTGTTCTTTGTATCTCCTGAATCACTGTCCCATCCTTCCCAAGGGGTGCC
>CAZTJY010000059.1:0-21062 GCA_964613725.1 uncultured Parapedobacter sp.
GGGACACTCCTAAAATCTATACAGACATATCTTATTGAATTTTGAAAAAAGCCAGATGCCAACATTATAAAAGCGTAATGCCGGCTGAACAAGTAAAATTGAGCATTTTTGCTCCTAAAAAACTTTGCGGTGGGCGGACAGTGAATTGCTCTGAAATCCCGCACTACGCTTATACTTGACCGTTGGTGGCAAGCTTAAAAAACGACCACTGAATGATAATATTCATAGATCTGGACGGAACATTAACGGATACAGTTCACGTGAAATTAAAAATGCAATAGGTTAACAAAACTACAAACTGTCAAGGCACGATAAAACTATCGAACTACTCTTTCAATATCTTGACGAATTAAACGACAAGATTAAGCGACCACACCTATTCCACCCCTGTTTTTATGATCAATGTAGCGACCGAACCCCTCTTTTCCTGGCTTTTTATACTGAATGTGCCACCAATGGTGCTCGACCGTTCCCGGATGCTGTACAAGCCTTGGTTTTCCTGATGGCTGGTAAAGCCAATGCCATTATCGGATACGCTGATCGTCAACTGCTGTCCGGTCTCAGAAAGACCAATTGCGGCTTCCGTGGCCCCTGCGTGTTGTATAACGTTGTTTACAAGTTCCTGGATGATGCGATATAATACAAGCTCGTTTCTTTTGGGTATACGGAAATCGGCCGAAAGTTGATTATTGATTTTGATTTCGAGTATGCCCAATTGGTTGATCTCTCCAACAAATTCAAAAAGGGCGCTTACCAACCCTTCTTTTTCTAACGTAACCGGCAAAAGGTTGTGTGCAATTCTTCGGATGTCGCCGTGTAGATTGCCGATTAACCGGGCTGTTTTTTCGAGTTGGTCGTTCCTTCTTTCTTCCGTCAGGAAAGGGATAGACTGAAGTCCCATTTTTGCTGCACCCAGCTGTGCAGCGACACTATCATGCAGATCCCGGCTTATCCTGTTTCGTTCCCGTTCCTCGCCCAAAATAAATGAATTCAAAATGGCGATTTCTTTTTCCTGCCGTACTTGACTTAGTTTGAGTTTTTGTGCGTTGCGGTGGTAAATAAAAATGCCACCCAACACCGAAACCAATAAGGCGGCGCCCAGCAGCGTGTAAAATATATTGGATTGCTGTTTAAGGATTTTCAGTTCCTGCTGGGCGATCTGTCTTTCTTTCTTTTCGGTTTGGTATTTGGTGTTGAGTTCGTTGACTCTCTTTTTGTTATTATCCGAAAGGCTCTTCTCGTACAACTCCTCATACTTCTGAAAATACTCGGCGGAGGTTTTATAGGCGCCGGCATTGTAGTAGATCTTTCCGGCGTTGGCATAAGCAGCTAACAACCCCGTGTTGTAGCTCGATTCGATATGCAGGTCAATGGCTTCATTGATGCTTTTCTTTGCTTCTTCATGCCTGCCTTTTTCAGAGAGCTTATAACCATAGATATCCAATGCATCGGCCAACACATGTTTGTTTTGAGCTGTCCGGGCCCTGTTGACCGCTTTTTCGATATAACGGATAGACTGGTCGAGGTCCTCCTCGGTGGTCCCCATAATATAATTGCCATAGCTGTATGCATCTGGTCTATTATATCTTTCACCAAGCTCGATGGCTTTCAGCGCCCACTTTCTAGCTTCCGGAAAATCGTCGGTTTTCTTGACATATATCGCGAGGTTTGACGCTAAACTTGCGATGAGCGTCGTATCCTGTATGTCTTCGAGAATGGCATATCCCTTTTTATAGTACCTAATGGCTTCGTTATAGTTCTCGTTCAACCCGATGAGTGTGGCCAAGTTGTTGTACGCGTACACCAAGTGTAATGGTTTATCCTGCGTTTCTAATACCTCGACGGTAAGTAGCATGTAAGTTGCGGCCTCGTCATATTCACCCAGTCTAAAATGATTCGCTCCCAACGAATTCAATATGGCAGGGTACGCAGAATTTGGGTCGTTTTTATCTGCTAATTCGTAAGCCCTTTTTATATAATGCAGTGCAGAATCGTACTGGGAGCGGACGTCAAAATAACGCCCTAGCTGAAAATAAAGGTTATCCATATAAGTGACTTTATGCTGCTTTCCATAAGCGATGGCTTCAAGGAACAGGTGCTTACAGTCTTCGCTTTTATTTTCCAGACATTCGTCCCCACGGTCTAGCAGTTGCTGAACCTCAGGATCCACTTGGACCGGTGTGTTGTATTTGACCTGAGCCGAAAGGGCAAGGGCCGCGAAAGATAGGATTAGCGTGAATGAAAATTTCATGTTAGGTTAGTCGTTTATAAGAATTCGTTGGTTTTATACTAGTCCCCGGGCTATCGCTTTCTTGACGAGGCCTGCCATATTCTTCGCTTCGAGTTTGAGCATCAGGTTGGAGCGGTGGTTTTCCACCGTTTTTTCGGATATAAATAACACTTCTGCTATCTCTTTCGTCGTTTTTTCGTCTAAAATCAGTCTGAGTACATCTGCTTCTCTTTTGGTTAGCGCAGCATTGCTGTTCGATATACTTTGCTGGAAAAACAGGTCCTTGAGTTCCGGACTAAAAAATTGTTCATTGCGTAAGACAGTCTGCAAAGCCGCCATCACGGTTTGCCTATCGTCAGACTTGATTAAGTAGCCATCAAAACCGGCTTTCACGGAAGATTTTACCGTGTACGTGTCGCTGTAACTTGTCAGCGCGATCACCTTGATTTCAGGATACCGCTTTTTTATTTCTTTGCACAACTCCCGCCCGTCAGAAGACCCCAGTACGACATCCAATAAAATGATGTCCGGTAGGGCGTTGTTTTCCAGGATATGGTATAACGTCGCTTCATCGACCGCTTTTTTGGTTTTTTTCACAAAATCAAAAGTGGATAACAGCAGTTCTAACCCATCTAAAACAACCGTATGGTCATCAGCCAAAAGTATATACATGCTTTCTCGATTAAATAATTGCTCGCAACACGAAGCATCGCCTCGTTCATCTAAATGCGACGAATATATCTCAAATTGTAACGGTTCGCAAAAGTTCCCGCGCATTGATGAGTTTTCGTCATTGACATCAGGGTAAACCCCTAATTTGTTAAACCCATATTTACCCCCTTACACAGGCAAACTTTTACGTCAATCTTTGTAACCAAATCTGAGCTGGACGTTCCAGATGACAGGAAGCATTTTTTAACAATAAACATATCTATTTAACATGAAAAAGAGAATCTTTTATTTACTGGCATTCACGTTAGTGAGCGGTATGGCATTCGCACAACGGGGTTTCCACACGATCGGAGTAGGTGTTGAAGGTGCCCTGCCGATAGGCGATTTTGCGGATGCTTTTGGTATAGGCTATGGGGCTACCGGAAAAGCGTTCTATGGTATTTCGGAAAATGCTGACATCACTGGTACGGTAGGTTACCTGCGCTTTGGTATGAAAGATGAAAGTGACTTGTTGAGCGGCAGCATGGGGATGATTCCCATTATGTTCGGTTATCGCCACAACTTTAGCGGCTTATATGCGGAGCCACAGTTGGGGTTGCACATGCTGAAATCAACGGTCAAGGTAACCGAAGACTTCGGACTGGGGCTAACGGGGCTGGGTGGAAGTACATCCGAAACGAAGTTTAGCTTGGGGATTGGCGGCGGATATGCCACCGGAAAGCTCGATTTTGGCGCCCGTTTCCAGCTTGTTGATCATATGAACTATATCGGTCTACGTATTGGATATAACTTTTTCCTGTAGCATTAACGAAATCGAAAAGACATGAAAACGTATAACGACATAACCAAATGGGTGCCATTACTATTTATCTGCCTTGGCTTTGCAGCTTGCGGTAAAGATGATATTGGCAAGAAACAGGTTGGGGACTCCAGTTTATCCATGAAAATTAATGGCGAGCATTGGGGCACCACGATTAATACACTCTTTACCGAGGCGCATGAAAGCAGTGAACTCGGCGAATACTTCCTCGTCCTTGTCGGAGGACAGCGGATCGGCGTGGATGATAGCGAGGACGATGTAAGCGCTTTCAATATGTATATTGCTATTCCGAAGTCAAAATTCAACAACCCCAAAGGCTCCTACCCCATCATGAAAGAGTCTGAAGCCAAAGTGGGCCAAGCGACCGCCCACTTTTCCGTGAATACGGGATCAGGCCAAACCTGGTATGCTTCTTACCATCCGGCAAGTCCCACACAAGCGGGTGGAACAGTCGAAATAACGGGTTTTGAAATAGGAGAACAACGCGTGCTGGGACAACCTACGGGTGTAGAAGGGTATACCAAATTGTCGGGAACCTTCCGGATGGATTTGTATGCCGTACAGGAAAACCCAGGAGCGCCATTGAAAGTGACCGAAGGAAAATTCAATTTGAAGTCGGGAATGGGGTTTGATTTTTAAATCGCCCCCATAATAGACAGGTAGTAAAAACAAACAAAAATAATAGAAATACGCCACTGTAGCTAAAGGAGATGCAGGTGCCATAGGCACCAAAGGGCAAAACGGCGGCCAGTTACTTAGCGGTACGTCTGTACCTATTACTATATCATTAACCATATACACGATGAACAATATATTATCCATGGCACTCGGTGCCGCTATGCTATTCGTAGCCTGCTCTGATAAAAAGGAAAATCTTATCGAGGAGAAGGGCATCGATGCCTGCCTGATGGCAAAAAACTATAAGTACGAAGAGTTATTGACCAAGAGCGATATTGCCAAGCACGTTACGATAGACGAGGGTTCGTACAAGGCAGACGTTTCCCCCACGCGAGGTGAATACGGCTCATGCAGTTATGAGTGGCACAGCAACCGCCCGGACATCCCCATGGAATTGCTTGGACAGGTGATATCCGTTCCGGATAAAAACCGTGTAACCCTGAAAATGCTGGGCTTCTATACCGATGGTGAGCTGAAGCGCTATAGCCAGGCGTCTGCCATTGATCTGTTTGATCAGACCTATAAAAAATTAAGCCAACAGGAATACCAGGAGCTGTTGGAAAATTTAGCAAAGGAATATGCCAACGATACGCCGGGATATGAGCAGGCCAAGCGCTTTTTGGATGCGCGCATGGAGTTTACGTTCGAGCCCGTCGCTAATTTGGGCAACCGTGCATATGGGGCATGGGATGAAGAGCATGGTATAACCTTGGTTGTGTTGGCAGGAGCTGCTTACTTTACGATTGAGAGTAAGACTACCGGAGAAGCAACGACCTCGTTGGAGCATGCTGTTCACTTCGCAAAAGAAGTGCTGGCGAAATGTGGTGGGTAGCGGCAACGGCTTGTCGTTTATCGGTGTTAAGAAGTTATCCTATTTTACGAAGATTATTGGTTCCTGAAATCACTCAGCCTTTGATACAAAGGCTGAAATCGTAGCTGATTTCTTGGATTTTTCTAACAGCCTCCGCGCCAATTTGTTGGGGGCTGTCACTAGTTTTAAATCCCCACCAACACATCAGCGATGTGTACCACTTTGATGGGGTGGTTGTGCTTCTTGATATAACTGTCGAGGTGCATTAAACAGGATAGATCGGTGGACACAATATACTCCGCGCCCAATTTCACGGCATTCAACACCTTCTGCTCTCCCATACCAATTGATATGGGCTCGAATTTAACAGCAAACGTACCTCCGAAACCACAACACACCTCACAATCCAAAGCCTCCGTCAGCTCCAGACCGCTTACATGCTGTAGTAATTTGCGCGGGGCATCCTTGATTTTACATTCACGCAGCGCGCTGCACGCATCGTGATAAGTGATTTTTGATGGAAACCTAGCACCCACATCCGTAACGCCAAGTACGTCAACAAGAAATTCAGTAAACTCATAAACTCGAGTTGCGACGGGCAGATTATCGTTACGCCCAAGTGCCCCCTCTGTAAATAGCTGTCCATAATAATTTCGCACGAAACCGACGCAAGAGCCGCTAGGTGCCACAATGGGGTCGTCTGCCGCAAAGTCGCCGATAAACTTCTCAGCGACCGACCGGCACTCAGGGATGAAACCCGCATTGAATGCCGGTTGTCCACAGCAGGTCTGCTCTGGGTTGTAAGACACCTCACATCCAGCACGCTCCAGCACCTGCACCATGTTAAACGCGGTTTCGGGAAAGAGCTGATCTACGAAACAAGGGATAAAGAGTTGTATTTTCACGGCCGGATGGATCGATCTAAATGTACATAACCGCCATCAACATGGATTAATTGCCCCGTGGTATGGCTGGACCGAGCGGACAATAAAAAAGCGACCATGCTCCCAAGCTCTTCGGGAGTGGTCATCCGGTTCCCAAACGGGATAACGGACAGCGTGTCTTTCAATTTTTTCTGCGGATTAGGAAACGTATTTATCCAGTAATCGTAAAGTGGCGTCCAGCAATCACCCACAATGAGGGCATTCACCCGAATTCCGTACGGTAGTAACTCGACCGCCCACTCCCGTGTCAGTGCGTTGCGCCCGCCGTTGGAGGCTGCATAGGCAGATGTCCCTCCCTGGCCCGTCTCAGCGGTTCGTGAGCCGATATTGACGATCGGGCCTTTAGTTGCTTTCAAGAAAGGCAGGGCGTGATGTGCCATGAGGTAGTAATGTATCAGGTTCTTGTGCAAACTTGCCAAAAACGCATCGTAATTACCGGACTCCAGCCCCACACCATCATTTACACCAGCATTGTTGACCAGCCCATCAATTCTTTGAAACTGCTCTGCCACGCGGTGTACAGCTTTTTCACATTCCTGTGGATCCGTTAATTCGGCGACAACCTGCCCGGCTTGTCCTCCAACAGCGGCTACCTGCGCCACTACCCTTAAGTTATCTTTCTCATTACGCCCGACAATCACCGGGAACGCCCCTTCCGCGGCGAGCACCTGTACAATCCCCTCACCGATTCCCTTACCTCCGCCCGTAACGATGATTACTTTTTCTTTTAGTCCTAAATCCATTTGTTATTGTTGGGTTATACCGTGTATCATTTCATTAAAAACACATATACTTCAATAGGGCCGTGAACACCGAGCACCAATGTTTTTTCAATATCGCCGGTCCGGCTCGGCCCCGACATGAAATACCATGCGGATGGATAATCGTATTCATAACGTTGTTCCATCTTACGTGTTGCCTCATACAGATCTTGGACCAACTGGCTCTCGCGTGCAACGACGATATGTACGGGAACATAAACCGGGAGCGTACGACCGGCGGACTGGGCAGCGCTCATCACGATCGAGCCGGTCGATGAGACGAGATATTCGCAATCGGTAATTCCCACCTCAATATGCTCGATGTTATCGGTGCCTTCGGTGTGTGGCCGCCAAACGTCGGCCTGCGCACCGAATTCTTCCAGCAAAAGCGACCGGATTGCAACTTTCTTCCAATTTCGCCTTTCCAGAAGCGCTTTCAGTTTGGCTGTCAGCTGTACCGCGTTTTCGCAACGGACCACCCGACCATCAATACCCATAAAAACCCGCACGAATCCATCCGCCAATCCTTCATCTTGCTTCCTAAATACCAAGCTGCTTTCTACGACCGGCGAAGCAACCGCCAACTGGTCCACGTCTCGTAACGCGAGGCGGATATCCGCTAATATTTTTTGCCGTATCGATTGCGTGTTACCCATTTTGTCTTCTAGCTTTCCATTGCTGGCTGAAATTTTTCTGGGGGAATACGGGCAACGCACGGTCTTTGCCCCAAATACCTCCCATCGTCAGCGCAAACACTTTATTTTTCACGTTCCCACCTCCTGCATTCATCAGCTTACGGCTCAACATTACCCGCTTCCATCCCCAAATGGCCAGACGCTCCAACTTACTGTTCAAGCGATTCTCGACCGCCTTTTGCCGATTGTACAGCAGGAGGTTATGCAAAGGGATACGCACGGGGCACACAGCAGAGCAGCTACCACACAACGAAGATGCATAGCTCAAGTGTTTATGGTCTTTCAACCCGCCCAGGTGCGGCATGATGACCGAGCCAATGGGCCCGCCGTAAGTGGTATCATATGTATGTCCCCCAACGTTCTTATAGACCGGGCAGGTATTGAGACACGCCCCGCACCGTATACAATATAAGCTTTCGCGCGCCGCCGAGTCTGCTAACAGTTTGGTGCGCCCGTTATCTACCAAGATCACATACATTTCTTCAGGGCCGTCGATCTCGTCGCCCTTTCTCGGCCCCGTCATAATTGAGTTGTATACTGTGAGGTGCTGCCCGGATCCATGTGTTGCGAGCAACGGCAGGAACAAGGCTAGCTGATGAACCGACGGTAAAACTTTCTCAATACCGGTTACAGCGATATGCACTTTCGGAAGCCCGGTTGTCAATCTGCCGTTGCCCTCATTTTCCGTCAAAACCATCCCTCCGATATCAGCCAATAGAAAATTAACACCGGTAATTCCCACTTCGGCTTCCCCGAACTTCTTCCGCAGCACTTTTCGGGCTACGCGGGTGAGCTGGTCGGGACGTAATCCCGGCGCGGCATCCAGTTCATCCACAAACAGGGCGGCCACTTCCTCCTTACTTTTATGTATAGACGGTGCAACGATGTGGTATGGGGCCTCACCCGAAAGCTGCTGAATGTATTCCCCTAGATCGGTCTCGATCACTTCAATACCTACATCGGCCAATGCGTCGTTCAACTCGATTTCTTCGGTTACCATCGACTTGCTCTTCACGACCGTTTTCGCGCGGTATGTTGTACAGATCTCCTTGATGGCCATCCGTGCATCTTGGGGCGTCTGTGCCCAAATGACCTTCCCGCCCCTTTTTGTGAAATTGTGTTCAAATTCACAAAGGTAAGTATCGAGGTGCTCCACGGTCTCCTTCTTAATAGCATGAGCCCGATCGCGTGCCAATTCCAAATCGGAAAAAAGCGCCTTCCCCTTTTCAAACGCGTCGTCAGACTGTTTAAGCGCGTGATTCATTTTATGCCGATGTGCCAAGTCGCTGACCTTACTGGCACTTTGCCGCAAGAAAATTTGTTCTCGAGTCCTCATCTTCCGATTAATCTGTATGAAAAACCTCTTCCATGGGCGTCCATATCACACCGTTTTCAGCTGCTTCAGGCAACGGCAGTTGGCAGGGGTCGGTTTCACCCCACCAACGTTGCGTCGTCGTGTCGGCGGCAATTCGTTTCATGTCTGCTTCATAATCGTCGCCGATATATTCATAGTAACTAAACAAGTACAGCTTTCCATCGATTTCTTTCACGTAAATTGAATAGTTGCGGATATTGTACTGCTTTATCGCTGCCAGTACACCGTCCCAAGCCTCAGCATGAAGCGCTTTGTAATATGCCGCTTTTTCTGGCTTGAGCCCAGTCACCATGCCCACGCGTCTTGGTGGATTGTCCGGGGCTCGACCGACGGCAGGTCCCGACTCAGCGGACGCCTGCATTCCGGGTTGACAGGCCAGAAGACAACACGCCATCACGCCCATCAACATCATTAACTTGCTGAATTGATTCATATACATCCCATTTAATAAAAAAACATATACAACACGGCCATCGTAAGCAGCAGTAGGGCAGACAGTAGCTTGTAGTTGCCCAATCCTCCCCAGGTCGGCCGCCTCAGGGGATCCCAGGGCGACTTCCAGTATAACGCTTCGCTCTCGGGCGTATGAACTGCCGAATACCGCAGTGACAAGACGACTTGTATTAATACACACATACAAAACAGGTAAAACGCCATCATCATGAACGGTATATGGCCTATAACGGACTGAGGGAAAATCTTTGAACATGCATACACCAATACCCCCAGCAGCGACCCCATCCAAAGCGTCCATTTTGCAGCTATGGCCGAAGCCCTCTTCCAGAAAATCCCCATTAAAAACACACATGTAATCGGCGGGGCAATATGGGCGATGATATCATTCAGCCCAATAAATAGGCTTTCGTATTGGTTCAACAAGGGAAGGAGCGCTATCGATAGCACTAATGCTCCCCCCGCGGACCACCGGCCGTACCAAACCAGCCGGCTATCGGATACCTCAGCACGATGCCGTTTCACCAGATCATAGCTTACCAACGTGGAAATGGAATTCAAGGCGCCTGATATTTGGCTCATCAACCCTGAAAGCAGTGCCGCGACCACCACGCCTACCAAGCCGGAAGGCAGCAATTGGGTAATCATCAGCGTATAAATCCCTTTACTATTCACTACGGCCTCACCATCGCCATTTATCGTCGTGATGGCAGAAAGGTCTAGCGCCCCTCGCTGTGCAAGCGCAAAAGCGAACAAGCCAGGTAGCACGAAAATAAAGACAGGTAATATTTTGATAAACCCACAGAACAGTGCACCGACACGGGCATGGTTCTCGTCTTTTGCCCCCAATACCCGCTGCACGATGGTCTGATCGGCACACCAATACCAGATACCCAGTATGGGATAACCCAGAAAGACCGCATACCACGGCATCCCGCTGCCATCGCCTGCCGGCCTCAGCATCGACAGCTTGTCCATACTGTCTGTAGCTTGCAGCGTATCGACCAATACGCCCCAGCCGCCCAATTTCACCCAGGACGCCACCGTAATGACCAGCGCACCCGTAACCAACACAACGGTCTGCACCGACTCGGTTACAACCACCGCCCGCAATCCGCCGATAATGGTATACACGGCCACCAAGATAGCGATGATCGATACGCTAACATACATATCGACGCCAAATAAAGATTCAATTACAATACCTCCCGCCAACAGCGAGAAAGCGATGTGCAAGACTACTGCGGATACCAATGAAATGATGGTCAGCCAATCCCGACAATCGTTGTTGTAGCGCTTTTCCATAAAAACCGGCAGTGTAGGCACTCCCGACTTGATATAGAACGGCACAAAAAACAAGGCCAACAAAATCAAGGTAAAAGCAGCCATCCACTCAAAGTTGCCATTAAGCAAACCACTGTCGAAGCCCGATTGAGCCAAGCTTACCAAGTGGATACACGAGATATTGGTTGCGAATAGCGCCAACCCGATCATGGGCCA
This sequence comes from uncultured Parapedobacter sp., assembly GCA_964613725.1. GTDB lineage: Bacteria > Bacteroidota > Bacteroidia > Sphingobacteriales > Sphingobacteriaceae > Parapedobacter. The sequence goes on from CAZTJY010000059.1 coordinate 10,940, forward strand.
ACGGAGGGATTTGCCGGCAAGAAAGTAGGAGGAGGAATCACTCGATAACGCCACTTTCTTGTTCGACATACCTGCCCGCAACCCTATGGCGACCATACCTATAATATAGACTGCGCTAATGGCTATATCAAATGTAGAAATCATTGATTAGCAGATAACATTATAATTTGAGCACGCTGTTGCATTTCTACATGCCCGATAAAAGCCCTAATACACTTTGATGCACTTTATCGCAGATTGCACCGCCGATTCTCCATTCAGTTTGATCCTCAATCGATCTATCCGAAGTGCATCGTAGCGCTCAAGCCTACGCCGACCTATGCTTAGCCCCTCGCTGAGCGTTCTCCACTTGTTGCTTGTCATCCCCTCAATTGTATAGCCCGTCACTACCTGCCCCTGTTCAATGTCTTCCACTAGTTCAACGATCCGAACCTTCTTTTTGGGCAGCACGATTTCAATAAAGCCCGCCTCGTCTGCCTGCGGGTAGTTTTCAACGACCAACGGAGACGCAAACAACCGGGTCAAGTGCGCGCCAAACGCCTTAAGCCGTGCCTCTTCCGCAGTCGGGATAAGGCCAGCCGTATCCGGTGTCAAGTTTATCAATAGGTTCGCTCCGCGTCCGATGGATTGGAAATACACCTCCTCCAAAAAGGATACATCGCGCAATGTGTTGTCAGATTCCGGCGTCCAAAACCATGTACTCCTCGGGTGTATATTCGCCTCTACCGGTATCCAACCTGTATTTTCAGGGCCTACCCAGTTCTGCAACTGCTCGCCGTCGCCCACCACATTCCAAAGCGGGTATGGAGCCCAACCTTGTTCGCTGCCCGACCATCGCACATCCGGACGCGTTCCGCCGAAAACGAGCGCCTGCGGCTGCAAGCGACGTATCATCGCCCGAATGGCATCGCCGTAAGCGGTTCCCAGGAGCCTGTCCGTATCGGGGTCTGCAACATCCCAGCCAAACGGATCATACGCACCATCAAACCATACATAATCGATCTGTCCATAATCGGTTAACAATTCGCGGACCTGTTCCAAGAAAAGTGGAAAGTACCGATCGATATCGCCCTCTACTTTACGTTCACCGAGTGGGTCTGGCGTACTCGTACATCCCAAGTATTTGTCACCCGATGAAATATATAAGCCCGGCTTCACGCCATATTTCCGACAAGCGGCGACGAATTCGGCCACAACGTCGCCCTGACCGTCCCGCCACGGTGCATTCTTAACCGAGTAGTCCGATGTTTTGGTTGGCCAAAGGCAAAAACCGTTGTGGTGTTTCGCGGTCAAAACCACATGTTTCGCTCCGAATGATACGGCCGTCCGAATCCATTGGTCTGCATCGAGTTGCGTGGGGTCAAAAATACTGACATCGGGGACACTCATCATATCGGATTGGATATACGTGGCCGGCCCGAAGTGGATGAATGCACCAAGCTGCCGTTCTTGATAATCCAACTGTTGGGGTGTGGGATGGCCTACTCCTAGGTTAGGTGAGCGCTTGCCAGATAGTTGCTGGTTTTTAGGTGCAATCAATACGGGCGCCCAATCACCCCCATGTTCCGGGGGTGTGGTATCAGACGAGGCTGTAAAACTAACCCCTTGAAAGAAATGCTCAAACAACATCCGTGGTGTACCGTCATAGGTAGCCCATTGCAAATCGCCCGCCGTAGTTTGGTCACTACCGGTAAAATACAAAACGGTCTGGCCGTTGAAATAGCACAACTCCACATCAGACGCGTTGTTCTCTCTAACATCCGGATGGAGCAACGGGATGTTACGGTGGGAGGTGTCGAACGTTACAAACGGTCGGTCCTTTGGTGCGTCCTGCCAGTTTACAAGGTCTTTAGATCGAGTAATCCGCGTCTCAAACCCTCCGTTTACAACCTGCAAGTACAGGGTATAAAACCACCCTGCCTCATAATAAAGTGCAGGCCCGCCCACGTATTTATCGCGTCCGTATATTCCGTCGGGGACCAAGTCCCATTCCGCCATATCGGAAGACGTAAGGTACTTAAAGGTAAATGCGGGCCATTGGGAATCGTTCGTTTCGTAGAGCATGACAAATTGGTCGCCTGCCCGGCAAACCGCCGTGTTATAGATGAATTCACCCGGCGCGGCCTCTAACACGGTTACGGGATCCGTCCAGTGTTTCAAGTCGGAAGAGCTGGTCATGGTTATCGAGGTCATTTGCCGCCAAGGTTTGTCCCGGCCGTAATTACCGGCAAAAACATAGACGCGGTCATTCCACACCAATACCGTACCGAAGCCATGATTGGTCAAAGCCGTCGAAACGAGTTCGCCTGAAGCAACATCGCGAATCCATACCGCATCCTCGTGAAAATGATCACCAGGTTTGCTGTGGGGAAGGTCCCAGAACCGCTGGTTGTTTTCCAGCAAATAAAGTTTATTATTAAACACAAAGGGCGATACCTCTACCAATGGGGAACCTAATCGCCCTTGTTTAACAATTGGATTCTTCCAGCCTTCTTGTGGAAAACCAGTGTGCGCCGAAAACGTAATGGAAGTCAGTAGAACGACTCGTAAAAATAACTTGATCATAAACATATTACTTGATAGTAGAGCGTGCATAAATCGGCATCGTCGTCTCATTTAACACTTCGAATTCGTAGCCTTCAGGTACCTGCACGGAATAGGTCAGGCGATTCCGGTCGATTTTCCAACTGACTGAAAGCGTACCCTTATCCAGTGGAACACGGTAATTACTCCACGTTAAGCCGGTATTTCTAAATACGACCCGGATTCGCTTATTCATTACGTCGATTTTATCGATACCTGCGATTGCACGTTGAAAGAGGTATGCGACGTGCGTTGCAAAGCCGTGTGAGCAGCTGGTATTGAGCGTGCGGTATTGCTGTTCCCACAGGGTACCTGTGAGCGCCACTTGCCTCATGAGATTGGGCGTGTTTTCAGCAATAAACTGCGCAACAGCCCCGTAACGACACAGCAATTCCATGCGCATATATTCTCCCATGAAGGTATTCGAAAGATAAATATCGGGATAGGCGTTAATATGTCCATCCGCGTATCGTTTCGGGCCTAGACCGTCGCGGATAAGCTGCCACAGGACTGGATGCGAGGCTGGTGAAACAACATCAAAATAAAACGCATAATACTGGCAAGCCTCCGTCGTATGCGGTTGTTGGGTTAAGCTTCCGTTTTGCCGTGTGGCTTGATCGCGGAAAAGCCGTCCATCGTACGATTGGTCTAATATCACTTGTTTGATTTTCGCCGCCCGATTAATCCATTCCGGGTTTTGATACAAATTGCCTGCTGCGTTGAGCACCTTGGCATACATCATGTTGGTTGGATAGTTTACCCCGCTTGTAAAGTCGTTCGCCGCCGACCAATCTAAGAAAACCCATTGCTCCAGGTTTTCCAACAGGCCATCCGCATTTCGAAATTGATCGAAGTAGGCGATTAATCCGTCTACTCGGTCTTGTAAGGCGCTTACCATGGCAGTATCTCCGCTACGCGACGCGTATTCTTCCAGCTGGATGACGAACCACATCGCCCAGTTCGGAATAAATAGCCGATTGGGGTGATCGCAAGGGTAGCACATTGGCAGCATCCCCTCAGGTACATCGTGGAATTTTTCGGGCAACTGATAGTTCTGGAAGAAATTCCGCTCGACCACCGCATTACCCGAAATGGCCATTGCCGCCCTTGCCGTGAAGTAGCCATCCCCCAACCAAGGCCCTCTTTCGCGCGATGGGCAATCCATTAACACATCCAGCGCGTTCTGACGCAAGGTTTCGCGGGCTGCTTCGAATATACGTGGCAGCCGTGTGTCTGACGCGGAAAACTGCGCGCCCCAAACATCAGCACCCACATATTGCCGGATATGCCAGTTACGGATATTCCCTGCACCTTTAGCGAATATGGGCTTTACATACTGCATGGTATAGGGCTCAAAGGTCTCGAATTGATATACCCCCGGTGCCAGGGTAAAATTGAGGTAATTATTGCACACAAGCCGCGTCGGGTCGACGTCGTCTTCTTTCAAGAGCTCATCAAAGAGTACGGTAAGTTCGGCCGGCTCGGTTACATGAATTTCGAATCCCAAAAACCCCGTTGCATTATAGGGAAAGCGGAAGATGGTATCGCCTACACTTTCCACGGAGTGGATTAGGGAATAGTCGGGGTATGGCACCCCCCTATCGATGATTTGCTTGCTGCCTACCGCCACTAAGTCGACCCGTTTAAACTGGTAACGGGGATCTATTCGCCAGTCGTTATACGAGGCGTCCATAACATACTGTTCGATATAGGGTCTGGCATGGCTGTATCTTGGTACCTCCCGGACGCGATCCTCGGCGATCTGGGCCTCAAACCCGCTTTCACCACTGCCGGTCGCAATCACAGTCTGGCCGCCGATACGAATTTCGGCTTGGAGAAACGAAGGCTGATCCAGCAAATAAAATGAAGGCATGTTATATCCCGCTACTTCTATGGCGATGATGTTCGCGCCATCCTCCAATAGGTTGTCAAGCGCATACTGATCTAGCCGGAAAAATCCGTGGGCGGCCACACACGGGCCATGTCCGAGAAACTCACCGTTGATGTGAACTTTGTATGCCGACGAAGCCGTAATAAACAATTCGTGTTCAGCCCCGTTATTGTAATCAAGAACCGCTCGAAACTGTACGGTGAGATTCTTTTCCTTTTCCTGTCCGGCAGGCCAGACCGCCACCGCTTCCTGGAAAGCGGCGGCATGGCATAGGCAAACATAGGCACTAAAGATGACAACTAACCAATATCGTATGAAAACTGAATCAGCCATAGCAATTTGTATCTTTTTTAGTTATAACCGGGGTTTTGTACGAGGCTAGGCGACCGCTCGATTTCCGATCGTGGAATGGGAGAAAGATAATGCTGTTCTTCGAACTTCCGGTTAGGATCTACAACGATTAGCTCGTACGTTATTTCGCCGGTAGCCCTGTCCTTCTTTGCGCTGACGCCCCTTGCCGGCTCGTTGGCGTATTGCATGGCCACTTTCCAACGGCGCAGGTCGAACCAACGGTGGCCTTCGAATGCCAGTTCTATCCGGCGCTCGTTCATTATCCGGGCTCTCAGTGCGTCTCCAGCTTCCGACACGGGAGGCATGTTTACGCTTGGACGTGACCGGACAAGATTAACGTAGTAACGGGCCTCTTCATCATTCCCCAAGGCATTCAGCGCTTCGGCATAGTTCAACAATATCTCACCATATCGGAAAAAGATATTCGGCTGTTCACCACCAAACGACAAGCTGTTATTGGGTTTATAGGCTTCGTTCATGAACTTTTTCATAAAATATCCGGCTACCGCCCAGCCACCACCCGGGTTTTGGGCTGAAGAATTGGCTCCGCCGCCATCGCCATCCGCGTACGTCCAAGTTTCTATCTCCGCTTCCTGCCATTTCGATCCGTTGGCCAAAATGGAAGCGTCAAATCTCGGATCCCGATTTTCGTAAGGCGCGGCCCTGTGGGCAGGATTTGACCAATCGAACCGGGTTCCATCACGCATTTCATAGTCGCCAACCAGGTTTTCCAGCGGTTGGTTTCCTGCCCAGCCTCCGCCCGGCTTTGTGGGCTGGTTATAAAGATCCACTAATTGTTCAACCTTCGTATTGCGATAATATTTGGCTAAAATTATTTCGTCATTGTCTACTAAGAAAGTTTGGGAATAACTATCGTTGAGCCCATAAATCCCCAAGTCAATCACGGCCTTCGCAGCATCTGCCGCTAACTGCCATCGGGCCCGGTCGTTCGAAAGGTTGAATAGCGGGCTTGCAAAATAAAGCGCGGCACGCGATCGCAGTGCGAGCGCCGCTCCTTTTGAAATCCGGCCCCTTACGGCCGGCACCAAAGGAAGCATTTCGGCGCTTTCTTTCAATTCTTCGATGACGAATGTGAAAATCTCGTCGCTTGTATTCCGGGTGAGGTTGAACTCATCGTTAATGTTCAGTACATGGGTAATGAGGGGTAGTCCGCCGACCTTGGCCGCCATATCGAAATACCAATATGCCCTAAGAAACTTCATCTCCCCTTTGAGCCTACGCTTTAAATCTTCGTCCACCGGAGCGTTGTCGATCCGCTGGAGAAACTGATTCGCACTGCGGATAGCACCCCACTGTGTCCAACCGTTGGTAAATAAGCCTGCGTTATCGGGCGAGACTTGCCCCCTGGCTACGGAATAGGTACCGCGATCCCAAATCATATAACTTTCGTCGGTAATTGACGCCATCATCGGCTCATTGCCCATGATATAGTTAGGCAAGCCGTTATAACTCGTGTTTACCATTGCTTCGAGGTACGCAGGGTCTTGGAAAACGCTTTCCTCAGAAAGACGGTCCTTTGGCGTGATATCCAGCAAGTTTTTGTTGCATCCGCTGGCTATAAAAAGACTTGTAGCCAGTGCCGTTGTATATAGTATAGATCTCATTGTCTTATTTTTTTGTATTGAAAAAGGATCACTAATCAAAGTGAAATAACCAATCCAAAGTTGAATATTTTTTGCTGGGGGTAATAGTATCCCTGAGATTCGGTAGCCTCGGGATCCATAAATTTCAGCTTATCAAATGTGAGCAAGTTGAACCCGCTTGCATAAATTCGCAAATTACTGACCCCTACCCTATTGGTTAGATGGGAGGGAAAGCGGTAACCGACCTCCATCGTTTTAAGACGCAAAAATGATGCGTCCTTCAAGAAAAAGGTATTGTTGTAATTCAGGCCGAACGTGCTGCCGTAAGGGGCCGTAACCAACCTCGGATAAGTCGCATCTGTTCTACCGGGCACCCAGCGCTCATCAGCGATAACTTTCGGTATGCCGAACGAAACCGCCGTATTGGTAAACACATATTGAAGTGCCTGTGCTTGGCCTTGAAAAAGTAGGCTGATGTCGAAATTCTTATAATCCCCCCGTAGGGTGATGCCATACAGGATCCGCGGTGTAGCGTTCCGGGTAACACGCACACGGTCATTACCGTTGATCACCCCATCCTCATTAACGTCCTCGTATCGGATATCTCCAACTTGCTGCCCAGGTAGTACGGGATAATTTTCAAGATCGCTCGCTTGCTGAATGATTCCAACAGCTTTATAGTAGAGTCCCGACCCCAAAGGCAAACCGGTTGCCTTGAGGTGGTCCAGCACCGATTCTGCCTCAGCAATCTCTACGACCTTATTTTTTGCGAAGCTGAAGTTACCACCAATATGGTAACCGAACTCACCGATACGATTATTATGGCGGATTACCGCTTCAAAACCATGTCGATCCACTTTTCCGATGTTCTCTGAAGGAAGACTCAATCCTGCGTATGTCGGAATCGCTAAGTTACGGGAAAATAGGATGCCAGATCGCTTATTCTTAAACCAGTCCACTTCGAATTCCAACAAGTTTTTCCAAAATGCACCCTCCAACCCGATATTATATCCGTTGTCGACTTCCCATGTGATAAACGGATTGGGTACCACGTTGGAGAAAAGCGAAGGCAAATCTGCGCCATTACCAAACGTCAGCCCGCCACCGATACCATACGTGGCCAAATATTGAAAACCAGGAACGCGATCATTTCCGAGTTTAGCGTAAGAAGCCCGGATTTTCAACAAATTCATTGCGGGGAATGCTTGTTCGAAAAACCGCTCCTTAGAAACGACCCATCCAGCAGATACTCCCGGGAAATAGCCAAATCGACGGCCTTTGGGGAATATCACAGAGCCATCTGCCCTGAAATTGAATGTAACTAAGTATTTTCCATCATAATCGTAAGTGGCACGCATGAGGTAACTTTGCCTGGCCGATTCGCTACTGGAACCGCTATTATTACGGTCATTGGGGTTCGTCGAACCGGCGAACAATTCATCAATAGAATTCCCGAGGAAATTGACCCGCGAGCCAGAGAGATTGTTCCCCGCTATTTGTTGCTGCTCGTACATCAGAAACCCACCCAACTGATGTTTTCCGAACAGGCGCTGGTAACCAATCCTTGCATTGAGCAATAGTGAGGCTGTTCGGCTGAAGGATTCAGATAAGCTCGGACGACTAACGGTTCCAATTTGCCGCGGGGTACTGGTTTGGGTCTCTTCGTTCCAATCGTAAATCGCATAGGGTTGTTGCCACGATTTACCAAACGAAACCGTCCGGTCGATGGCCGCGTAGCCCTCGGCATAGAGTCCTTCTACATAGGGAAGTTGAAAGTTGAATCCGATGGTTGAGTTGAAAACCTCATTACGCGACTTATTATATCCCGGCTCATTGGACGTCATCAAAAGCGGCGTTCTGCCAAACAGCACCTCCCTAATCGTCCCGTCAGGGTTACGGGGTGCGAAAATCGGAGGGTTTCTGATAATATCAGAAAACAAACTCCCACCAAATATATTGTTCTTCCCATTTTCCTGCCTACCTGCTAGGTCAAGATATACGCGTAAATTTTCGCTGATATTGACATCCACATTTGACCTTAGGTTGTATTGATCGAAACGAGTACCGCTATTTCGATACATCGCATCTTGATTTGCTGCCCCCGCCGAGAAAAAATATTTGGCAACCTCCGAACCACCCGTTACGGAAAGATTGTGCCGCGATTGTAGGGAAAACGGCTTGAGCGTTTCATCCAACCAATTGGTGTTCGGATAATTCAGGGGATCTGAACCATTTCGGTACATTGCTATCTGCTGTGCTGTAAATTGTTCTTCGCGCCCTTCATTGCGGAGCATTTCGTTTTGCAATTCCGCATAGGTGGCCGCATCGACCATTTCTACCGTTCGTGTAAGCTGGACCAACCCTTGGTTGAACGTATAATCGATATTTGGCCTACCTACCGCGCCACGTTTCGTTGTAATCAAGATAACGCCGTTCGCTGCCCGTGCTCCATAAATCGCTCCTGCACCGTCTTTAAGAATAGTGATGTTTTCGACATCGTTTGGGTCCAGCCTTCCCAGATTCCCTCGGTCAGGGATACCGTCAATGACCACCAATGGGCTATTGTCGTTCAGTGTACTGGCACCTCTAACCAATATGGATGATCCGTCGTTACCAGGCTCTCCCGAGCGGTTGTTTGCGATGATACCCGTCACATTCCCTGCCAGTGCATTAGAGAGATTGATGGCCGGTGACCGTTTCAAAACCGCGCCACTAACGGTAGAGATTGAGCCGGTGACTTCAGTCTTTTTTTGAGTACCATAACCGATAACCACTACTTCATCTAACGCTGCTTGCGTAGCAATCAAAACAATATCGAAATACGATTGGTCGTTAAGTTGGACTTCTTGTTCGTGATAGCCTATTAGGCTAACAACCAATACCTCATCGTTGCTTCCAATGGTAAGCCGGAACGCCCCGCTTTGGTCTGTCTGCCCGACAGACACGGCGCCCTTCAACCGGAGGGTTGCACGCTCAAGTGGTATTCCCGATTCGTTACGGACGACCCCACTTATCGCTCGCTGTTGCGCATACGTGCCGAGACCGAAAAGTAAGGCCGTGAATAGCATCGCTATACGCAAAAAACCGCTTTTTCCCCTTTTGCGCTCCTCTTTTGGAAGCAAAACAATTCGTTGTGAATAGTTCATAATACTAAGTTGTTATAATCGTAAGTTTACTGTACAAATATCGCCTTCCACAATATTTAAAATAGCCACTTATCCATTCAGTTTTAACACTATTTTACCAAGATCCGTAGCTTAATTATTTTGCGATCACCTCGAACTTTTGTAGCACAACCTTCCCTTCAATCTCCATCACAATTTGCCCGTCCTGTGTATCTTCCCGCATGAAAGACAACGGCAACGAATATACTTCCGCTGAATGAGGCAACGCATAGCGCCGGTTTTCAATTTTGATGCTACAGTCGTCCTCTATCTTCCGGAAGACAAGATTCAAATCACCCAGCAATCCTTGTGGAACCGTTACCGCCAAGGTAATATTTTTACCAGCCCACCCTACCGTCCACTCGTCCTTCCAATACCTTACATTATTGAGTTCATAGGATCCGGGATCGCCAATCGGTACCATGTCCATTGATTTAAGGTACCCCACCTCCGTGTCCGCTTTCGGGCGGGGAAACACCGATAACAGGGTATTGGCGGGTACGGAGGCCTTCGGGCGATCGCTCTGCCGC
>CAZTJY010000059.1:21072-25248 GCA_964613725.1 uncultured Parapedobacter sp.
AAATCGTTCGCCCAAATCCGACAAATCTATACGCACGTCGGGGTTGAACCGATCGCTTTCCATATACTTCAAAATACTATACCGAAGTTGCTTAGCCTCGGTCGATTGGTTGGTTTCGCTGATATCGTAACCACACACCAACAAGCGGCCGCCCCCCGTTGTCACCTCGAATATCGATCCTATTCGGTCACTGAAATGGAAATCGCTTATCGGCATAACTATCGGCATGTACGTTGTCGGGAAATCATTAAGGAGAAATCCGCGTGCACCGGCGGCGATATTCCACCATTGCCAATCCGTATAGTACGACGTTGGAAACTGCTCAAACAAAGGATGTTCGTTCTGGATAAGCGCCCCGATTGTTTGTATACCCTGCCCCGGAAAAAAAGTTGCAGACCAATACAGCGGCTTCCAAGCCGCGGGCACACTGTGCGACGCGGCACCCAAATTATTCGCAATCAGCAATACCTTCCGACCCGCGGCCAAAGCACGTTTGGTATGGTCATCAAATTCGTCTGTTATAACAATTTCGTCGCTATCAACAGAGCCGCTTTCTACTGGAAGAACCCAAAGCGGCCAGCTATTTATGTATGCTGTTCCTTCAATCCAAACCTCCAGGGTTATTCGTGTATTTGCTAGGTCGTCAGGAATGATGGCTTCTAACATTCCCACATGGTGCAATTGTCCGCTTTCGAAAACCTGCTGCTCCAAACTTCCACTCAGGCGTACATTTCCGTCTGCATCTTTTAATACCCAGCGCATTTTACCGGCTACCGCCGTAGCAGCATATTGGTAAAGCAGCACCGGCACATTCATGGCCTGTCCTTCTTTCCAGGTGTATGTATTTAGCTTTACCAAAGGCACTACGTCATTGCAAAATCGTGTAAAATGGGTCGGGGTAGTAATGCCCTTTTCATCGTAAAAAGCGTCCAGCCAACCAATCAACGCTTCACCTTGGCCAATATAATCCTGCATCCCAAGCATTTGAAAGCCGGCAGCAGACGGTGTACGCAAATAAGATTCAATTTCATCTTTATAGAGGATCATGGCCAGCCTTCCCGAAGCCAACCGAAATTGCGAATCCAACTGATGGATTCCTTTCTGTTTTGCCAACTTCGCCAATTGGTCGAGATTCCACGCCTTGAGGTTACCTTGGTATTTCGCATTTTCAGCCCAAACGGGATGTGTGGGCCACTGGCCAATTTCGTGTGCAATGGTTGGCACGGACACTTGGCCAAACAGTGCTTCATAATCCCAATCATTATTGTTGTAAAGACATTGGCGCACCTGACCCAATCCCGGATAATCATGCGTAACCGCAAAGTCACAGTACGGCGTAATCTCTCTTGCCGTAGATGCGGCATACAGCCGACTTGGGTCTTCAGCCTTCAATGTTTTTATCCACTGCCCCATTTCGTCAAAATCAGAACTCCCCAGTTCGTTCCCCACGCATACCATCAACAACGAAGGGTGATGCCCATACCACTCAACGATGTTTGCTAATTCGCGTTTTACAAAATCATCCTTAGCCACGTCGCCTCTTCCTAAGCCTACTGGTTTACCCCGAGAAACCAACTCCTCCCTTCCCTTCTCGCTCATATCAACCTCCATCCATGAATCAATCCAAACAGCCGCCTCCGCTTGGATATATATGCCAATCTGATCAGCTGCCTCGAATGCTGCTTCCGGCGGGCACCAAGAATGAAACCTAACGTGGTTCAAGCCATACGCTCTGTACTTCGCGAAAATAGCTTTCCATTCATCGATATTCATCGGTGGGTAACCCTTTAATGGAAATAAACCACAATCATTATTACCCCGCAGAAATATTGGCTTGTTATTCAATAGGATACGGTTTCCCTGTTTGGTTACTTCCCTAAATCCAACCCTCAACCGTTTGGTACTTCTGTTGTTACCAACTTTTAGGTCGACGGTCAGCGTGTATAATACAGGATTATGCTCACTCCACAGCACTAATGCCTCAGACGGTGCCAGCCCAACCGTAACAACATTAGCATTTACCTGATGCTTGCTTCTGATAATCAAGTTGCCCGCATCATCATGCAAGGCCAACGTCATATTACCGTTTTGAGACCGCAAGTTGGCAATCGATACCTTCGCTTTGAGGGTATTGGCGGCTACATTAGCGCTTACATTAACCGTTTGGATGTGAATAGGGTCATACGCTTGGAGCTCAATCTTTCCAATAATACCATTCCATAGGGTCTGCGTGTATTCGCCATACGCGTGCCCCTTATCTCCGATATGGTAAATCATGTCGTTATCGACACATATGGTCAGCAGATGTTCTCCAGGAGTAAGCCGATCCAAAACATGGTGGTGAGGACTACCTAACGCATCCCTTTTAGAAACTTCTTTGTCATCAATAAATACAGTTGATTCCCATAGTACTCGCTCTAACAGCAGCTTAATATGCTTGCCCTCCCACTGTTCGGGGACCGTTATCTTTTTCTGGTACCAAGCCTTTCCCACGTATTTGTGCAGCGGTGTAAGCCGGCCATAATCTGCCAAAGTAGAACGGATACCATACCCCGCATCTGCTAGTGTACCGGGCAGGATAATTGTGTCTTTAAAGACCAAATTTTGCCAGTCCGCCGCTTTAGCGAAACCGGTATGGTCTAATACGACATTCCATCGACCGGTTAGCGGAATAGAATCATTAGAAAACGAGCGACTGAATAAAGACAAAAAGACGCTGAAACAAAGTAAAGCTCTTATTATCAAAAATTTCCGCGCCTTTGCCTCTTGTGAAACTATTCGATTCAACACGATAATAGAAATTTTAGTACATTACCTTCTGTCATCTTACAAATTAACGTCATCATCGGAGCCGATTTTCTCACTTTTCTATCAAAAAAAAACACTATTCACACATAATTCGGAAAAGAAAGCGAAACTATTGGCATTATAATGTTAAATATATAGCTTTGAAAAGAAGTTCACCCATAGAGAATATGAAACCGCAATTGATAAACCTAGATTTCATCATGAAAGGTGATTTCATGATGAAAGAAATTACCGCCCCCTATTTTGTTAACATCCATCACTTCCACGACGACTATGAGTTGGTCTATGTAGTCGAAAGTTCAGGTAAGCGGATTATCGGTAATAGTATAGGAAACTTCAAGAAGCAGGATATGGTGTTGGTGAGCCCTAGCCTTCCTCACGCATGGTTCAATGATAGAGAGTACTACGATAACTCATTAACTGCCAGATCGATCGTTACTTACTTTAGAAAAGATTGGATAGAGAAACAGCTGCTTGGTCAAAGCGGGGGAGAAAAGTTCAAAACAATGGTTGATCACGCATCCCGAGGGATTAAGATCACCGGAAAAACCAACAGACGAATCGCCTCCATGTTGGTCGAGGCCCTGCGCTCCCCCGGATTACTAAAGGCGGCGCAGATATTGAGGATTTTGCACGAATTATCAGAGACGGACGAATTCGAACTCCTTGCCGATGCGCATTACGTGAATTCCTATGGTCAAAATGAAGCCATGCGCATCAACCAAGTGTATGAGTACGTGATGAAAAATTTTACCTCGGAAATCAAGCTGAACACCGTGGCGGATCTGGTTCATATGTCGCCTAATGCCTTTAGCCGGTATTTTAAAACACGAACACAAAAAACATTTTCCCTTTTCGTGAATGAAATCCGCATCGGCCATGCCTGCAAACTTTTACAGGGTGAAGATTTTACAATGTCACAAATCTGCTTTGCGTCAGGGTTTCAGAGCATGACCAATTTCACTAAGTTTTTCAAGCGATTCATGAATAAAAGTCCCCTACAATACAGAAAAGAACTGAAGAGCTTTAAACCCGTAAGTCTTAGATAGTAAGGGCTCACTGATGCGGTTATGGCACCGATGACAATTCACATTATTACTTATATTCGTTATAACAAGCAACCAAGCCCCGTAAGACTTACGTAACTGGTAACAATAAAATATAAAGTCATGAAATAGGATTATTTCCAAAGCTACATGTAAAAAGACCAAAACCAGCTCGTGTCATCGTATTCGTTTCGAGGACGTGATCACATATGAGAAACGCTTGAATGAAGAACAAAAGGTTATCAACGGCTATAGGCTTACGAAACCGCCCGGCACAAAAAAAGCCCCGAAACGGGGAGGATCGGGGCTTTCTAACTAACCA
>CAZTJY010000060.1:0-24325 GCA_964613725.1 uncultured Parapedobacter sp.
CACCTGATCATCACGCCATTCACGCGTGATTTCTCCAACTTATCGCCCGAAGAATATATCCGTGAGGTGCTCGTTGGTAAAATCGGCACGAAAAAAATCATCATCGGATATGACCACCGTTTCGGAAAAGACCGCACGGGTTCGCTTAAGGACCTCCTGGATTACGCCGATATCTACGGATATTCGGTGGAGCAGATCCCCGAACAGGACATCAACGACGTCGCGGTATCGTCGACAAAAATCCGGGAAGCACTTATCAAAGGTGACATCGACACAGCAAACACGTACTTGGGATATCCGTTTCAACTGACTGGAAAAGTTGTCCGGGGCAATCAGCTGGGTAGGCGTATTGGCTACCCGACAGCCAATTTACAGGTGGGAGAAAGCCACAAGCTTATCCCGGCCTACGGCATATACGCGGTGGAAGCTTCCATCATTGAGCCGGTTGAAATAAGGACCGGCCCGTATGAACCCGTGCAACCCGAGCTGGTGGTCAAAGGGATGGGGTATATCGGTACGCGGCCCGCGGTAGACGGCGTAGGCAGAAGCATCGAAGTCCATTTATTCGACTTCAATAGCGACATCTATGGCAAAACGATACGGGTGAAGTTCCTTGACTTCATACGCCACGACCGATGGTTTGAAAGCATGGAAGAACTGATCCAACAAATGAAAATGGATGAACAGCAAGTACTTGCTTTTTTTGATCGAACCTCGGGTTAGTATTGCGCGAAATCCTTCGCTACGCATCATCAGGTTAGGCCGATATGGCGCCAAGTATATGCCTGCTGCGTACGGAAGGTTCATCCATACCTCCCGTACGCAAGGCACGTGACAAAAAACTAATCAAACGCGCAGTCGCACTGGTTCTCGCCACCTTCGTAAGTGGCTTTCATGTCCAGCCAATCCTGCCGGTTGTCAAAACCATCCACGCAATATTGGCGGCTGATGATATGGCCGTATTGTCCCTGGCAGTTTTCGCAGGTATAGCACGTAGCGTCGCCACCTTCGTCATCCATCTTGTTCTCGTCATCTTTTTTGCAAGATGCCAGCAGTATGAACCCCGAGCATAGCACGAGCCCCATCAACTTGATCGTTGTCTTCATTTATGAATTATAGTATTGGAAATGTTAGCTAAAAATGATACCCTACCGACACATCGATGCGTTGCGCCTTGTTTTTGTAAATCCCCGTATCATTCATTTTTGCATAGCGTACCCCGGCAAATACCTTAAGCGGTGTATACAGGTCTGCCCCGCACATCCACACTGTAGGTAATGGGTAGTCCGCATTTTTCACGTAGTTCTTTTTGGGGTGAAATGCTTTAACTACCGTAAAATCATAATTGGCGTATGCATCTATCCACAGCCGCCTATTAATGACATAACTGGCAATGACGTAAGGTCCGGCATAAAAATAATAGCCTGCCGGATCGATGGTTTGGGTAGACCCACCGATATAGTTTTCATGGCCGACAATAGGAATGATTGCCTGTGAACCGGTACGCAACGTTGTACTAATCATGTGGTCACCGACACTGATCCCTGGAGCGACCAGGAGCCTGCCTCTTGAAAGTACGTTCATGGCGATCTTATGCCAACCCACAAGTCCGGACGCAAGGGTCTTTTCGGTATGGTCAACGGTTGTTCCCGCACTTCCGTTTGTCCCGTTGTTCAAGCGTTTAAATCCTCTAAAAAGCGTGAATATACCATCACCAATCGTCGAATTCTCATACGAATACCGCAAACCATTTTTATGCGACCGGTCAGATCTGATCGAAAAATTGACCGTGGGCATGGCAAGCGGTTCGGTATAAGTACCACTCATGTGCGTATACCTAAAGAAAATCTTGAACCGTCCCTCGGTGAAAAGGTTCTTACCGGAGTTGCTTACCATGTCGTTAAAGTTTTGTGCTGTGGCGAGATGGTAGCTACCGGTTACAAATAAAAGTGATAATAACAGGTTCTTGTTCATTTGGATCATTTGTTTTAGAAGTTCATATTAAAAGGTCTTTCGCTGACGTCAATTGACTTACCGTCTTTCGTATTTTTAATGCATCTGCTTGCCGGCACGAAATTCTTTCAAGGCCTGTTGGACACCCTCACAGGCCCGTTGCAACTTGCTCGAATCGCAAAAACTATCGTGGGCGCTCACGCTGATTTTTTTCCCGTCTTTCAACACCAAGGTAAGTGCTACGCCATGGCAATGCGATATATGATAGTAGGCGATATCGTGAATGCTAACGATGATTAGGCGGTTAAACACATCAAGCGCAATCCGCTCATAGCCAATCAAAACAACGCCTGTCCGACGGACTTTATGCTTGCGGATAAAAAGCAAGCCTGTGGCAATGGCAAGGCCTCCCCCCACAACGGCCAGGCCTATCACCCCATCCTCCAGAAACCGTAGCAGCAAATGATAACTACCGAGAAGCAATACCGTACCGACTACCAAGACCCTGGCTAATCTACCGTGGTCCAAATATTCAATAGCGTACTCTTGCATGTTGGTTGGTCTTCGTTTGCCTGCGGTAAACACCGGGGGCAGTCGCCTTCGAGATGCCGGCGCCATACCGCGCCGGAGTGTGGGAAAAGTGTATCCGGACCGTTATAACTTATAAGCTGAAATCTCGCTATTTCCAGACATATAATACAGATAGCCCGCCATGTCGTCCACTTCATACACGGGCTTTTTGTCTTTCAGCACGATTTCTTGCTCGGTCTTTCCCGTATCCTTGTTTACTTTTACAATGCCCACACCGTCGCTGAGGCTGGTCAGGATAAAGCGTGCATCTTCTGTGGCCATGGTCGCTTTGAAACGTTTCACCATTTCGCTGTAGGAACTAGATGCAATGTTTTCAAACCCTGTTGCCGCGGCTGCGTTCCGGTTAGCTCGCTGGGCACCGGCACTGCTGTAGTTGCCCAGCGAATAATGGTAGGTCGACTGCGTAGCCGCTGCTGCCGCCACAGCCGCCGAGGCGACGGTCATCACCCACATCGCTGCTTTCATGACACCGCTTTGGCCGGGCGCTTTATGGTAGGTATGGTAAATCTCGTTGCCGTCGTTTGCCAGCAACAGCATGTTCTGGTCGGAAGTAAGCAAAATGCCCGCTCCGCGCACATCGATGCCGCTGACACTTTCTTTCCCCTCAAGTTCCACCTCGGCCCACGTGCCTACGTCGCCGTTGTTTTCGTTGATGGCCAGTACCTCCTCGCCTGTGCTAATCAGGTAGCGATTATTGGCCTGGTCGTAAGCGCTAGACACGGCTTTTGCTTTTTTATATTGGATGGGTTTTGCCCAAACCGCATCACCTGTACCAAGGTTAACAATATTGGCATCGGTATCGGTAATATAGAGGAGGCCCAACGGGGTGTTGGCCATCGTATGAATATTTTCGCCAGTCTTCAAAGGCTTTTTGAATACCGGTGTCCCATCGAACGATATCTTATTAATACCGCCCTCGTGCAATCCAAATAAGATGCCGTCATCCATCACGTAGAAATGCGAGACGTACCCTTTGGTTTTGGGTGCCTTATCCCATAGGTCCTCGCCACTTGCCGAGCTCAGGAACGCGATTTTTGATTCTCCACCAGCTGTAAGACGCCCTACCAGGCTACTTCCACCGCCCTTAAATACATCGGTTACCACGGCCAATCCACCGGGCAGTATCTGGAAACGGGTAACACGACCTTTCAAGCTCCGCTCTTTGGGCCATAGCACACTACCGTCCTTGCCAAACTTGTGTATACGGGTGTCGCCATTGGAACGTTCTTCAAAGCCATATATTTCGTTGCCCGCCGGGTCGGCAACCATCTGGGAAATATTTTTGGTATCGTTTTCCCAAATGAGGTTACCCCCTTTCAAATCGGCACATACCACTTTCTTGGTTGTCGGCACCAATACCCGGTTGCCCAAAAGAACCGGTACGCCGGAACTCATCGGTATGGCGGCCACGCTCCTGGCTTTCCCGGCATTGGGATCGAGGTTAGCGAAACCTTCCTGTTTACCCGTAGCCAGGTCATAGATACCCACGGCCAGTACTTCTTTTTCCGCCTTGGTACGATTGCCCACCACGACCAGCTTGTTTTCCGGTTGGAATATGTTGAGCTGAGCGATCTGCTTCCACCCGTTTTCTTCCGTGGCAAACATCACCTTGCCCGATACGACATCGATAACGGTACGCTTAGAATTGGCGAAAATCGTACCCGGTATCTGCGATTTCCCCCCTTGGGTGATGATAACATAGGGAGACAGTGGCACAACCTCCACCTCTTCTTCTTTTACCTTTCCGTACTCCTCAAAGATAAAATGAGGGGTATCCGCCCCGGGGCGGATACCCGCAAGCCCACCACTTCCTGCAACCAGCAGCACCCCGGCATCCGTGAGCTGCATAAATGCAATCTTCCCACCCACGTCATAGGTGAAATCCGGCGTAGTCTTTTGCGCCGACGCGATTAGAACAAACGTTGTTAATGGCAATAGAATTAATTTCTTCATCGTGTTGAATTATTGTAACTGATTAATTGGGAGCTAAGGTAGCGGGAAGACCCCGCGCATGGACTCCCCAATTCCACGGGTTTTCCTATCCGTGGAAATACGGATAAGACGACCTGAAATCACGGATGGACCGCGGCAGGCACAGGCTATTACCGATGGAAATTATACGGCCAGCGATTGGAGGCTAAGAAATCAAGTTTTTGGCCAATGCATATTTCAGCAGGCCGATGGTGTTGGTACTATTGGTTTTGCGCAGCAGGTTACTGCGGTGAGTTTCCACCGTACGTTCGCTAATAAAAAGCTTCTCAGCGATTTGTTTACTAGTAAACTCTTCGATCAGCAATTTGAGCACTTCTATTTCACGGTCGGTCAACTCCTGCGGGGTGCGTGTGCTGGCGTTCTCGGCCGCTAGCAAAGCGCGGGTAACTTCGACACTCCAGTATTGGCGGCCGCTATTCACGGCATCGATTGCATGGAAAAGTTCTTGCCGCGCATATTTTTTAAGGATATAGCCATCCACGCCCGCCGCCATCACTTCACGGATGATATGCGGCTCGTCATGCATGCTCAACATAATGATTTTAAGATCTGAAACGATTGCCTTCGCTTTACTTACCAAGGCAAGGCCATCCATATCGGGCATCGAATAGTCGGTAATCAGTAAATCAAAAGGCTCCTTTACAAGGTAGGAAAGCGCGAAATTAGCCGAGGAAGTCGTGGCACCGACAACGATAGCGGGATGATCCTGCAACAACGCCGCCAGCCCGTCAACGATAATGGCGTGGTCATCAACTAACAGCGTCTTAATCTGCATATTACATCCATCACAGGTGAATCATCGGGGGGTAAAATTACAAAAAGAAAAAGACAGTACGCGTAAAAAAGCCATATTATCAAACTCGTGTCCGCTATCCGTAGAAATACGGATATAAATCCCTAAACCCACGGATGGCATGGCAACAAACCGTACCCTACTTTTGTCGAAGTTGAAAGTTTTTCCGATGTTTATCGCAAAGCGTCTGATACCGACGATTCAGCGCCTGAAATTTATACTAACAATTAACTCGTGATTTAAGCCTAAAATATGGATAAGAAGTATGTGACCCTACTTTTAGTTTTTTACTTCACCCTACAGCTGGCAGCTTACGGCCAGCTCCAGGTGGAGAGCAAGGTCGACTCGCTAATTGAAAAGGCACGAACCGTGATCAACAACAACACCGATTCGCTCGCCATAATCGCCGACCAGGCTTATCATCTTGCCCTTCAATCGTCCTACAAAAAAGGGATGGCCACTGTCATCCGTATTAAGGGTGTCGTGGCGCAATTTAACAATGAATACGATTCATCCATTGCACATTATACAGAAGCACTCGATTTGTTCGAAGAAATCGGAGATAGCCTGCAAGTCGCCAGGACCTACTACAATATTGCCCTCATCTACAACCTCAGGTCCGATTACGAGCGTACCATCGAATACGGATTAAAAGCCATCAAAATGTCGGAGCAAATAGGCGATATCAATGGAGAAGGGCGGGTTTATAACCTGATGGGCATTGCGGCAAATGCCCGGAAAGACTACGAGCAGTCCATTGCCTATTTTAGGCAATACAGTCAAAAGGTAGCGAGTATACCAGACTCCACCGAAATTGCTACCAGTTACAGCAACATGGGATCCACCTTCCAATCCATGGGGCAGTTGGATTCCGCTATCCATTACCTTACGCTGGCAGAAAAAATCTACCTGCAGATGGGTACCCACCGTAATATGCCCGATGTCTACCAAAACCTTGGGGTACTTTACGAAGAAAACAATCAATTGAATGAAGCAGAAGAATACACGACAAAAGGGTTAGCGTTGGCCAAATCCATGGGGAATAGACAACGCGAGGCCGGCCTCTACAACAATCTTGGAAAAATCCAGAATGCCCAACGCCATTGGCAAGAGGCAATAACCAACCTGTCGCAGTCGCTACAGATCGCCGACGAAATCGGCGATATGGAGATATGCTATCGATCAAACGAGCAGCTTGCCCGCTCCTACGCAGGGTTGGGGCAATACGAGGAAGCCTACCGCTATCACCGGGATGCTGCCGTATACCGAGATTCGCTTTTTTCGATAGAAAAAACAAAAGCCGCACAGGAGTTGCAAACCCAATACGAAACGGAAAAAAAAGAACAACAAATAGAAATCCTCAACCAGCAAACCGCCATCCATCAGTTGAAACTCCGTCAGCGGGGATTCCTGTTGATTGGGGCAGTGGTATTCCTTTCCGTTATGGCCCTCATGATTTACTTTGTGCAGAACCGCCGTAAAATCCGCGCCGAAGCCCGGTTGCAACGCCAAGCAGCCAAGGAGGTACTGGAAGCTGAAGAGCGCGAACGCAGACGGATTGCTACCGACCTGCATGATGGCGTGGGACAAATGCTCTCTGCCGCACTTTTGCATGTGAATGAAGCGCATGACACGACACCCAACGATGCTAAAGCGAAGAACGCTATTGAAAAAGCCCTCGCCCACCTCCATGAAAGTTATAACGAAATGCGCAGCATTTCCCACCAGATGATGCCCAACGCACTACTCAAGGCAGGCCTCGCTTCCTCTGTGCGGGAATTTGTTGAAAAAATAGACACCCCGAAAATGAGGATTTCCCTTGATATCGTCGGGTTGGACCAACGGCTCGACGAACAGACCGAAACCGTGCTTTACCGGATTATACAAGAAGCGGTGAATAACGTCGTGAAACATGCGGCAGCCTCGAAATTGACGCTCCAACTT
Organism: uncultured Parapedobacter sp.; assembly: GCA_964613725.1. Lineage (GTDB taxonomy): Bacteria > Bacteroidota > Bacteroidia > Sphingobacteriales > Sphingobacteriaceae > Parapedobacter. The sequence goes on from CAZTJY010000060.1 coordinate 7,274, forward strand.
ATCAAAGACCATGATGGTATCGCCCTTACCATCGAAGACAACGGCAATGGATTCGATACGGCAAAAAGTGCAGACTTTGAAGGGATAGGTCTACGTAATATCCGGTCGCGGGTGGCCATGCTCGACGGCACCATCGACATCGACTCAGCTCCTAACCGCGGGACACTCCTGGCCATACACATCCCGACGTACGAATAACAAAAGGCACGTACATCAAGACCAATCGCTGGGAATCATGGCCTGCGGCAATGACGTGTTTACGCGCTGAAGTAAGCCCTTACATTTTTCCCCTCCACCCAATTCATGTAAGCGCGATTGACCACACGGTTTCCACCCGGAGTAGGGTAATCACCCGAAAAATACCAGTCGCCTCTATGGTCGGGGCATGCAATATGGAGATTATCCAGCGTCTGATAGATGACATCTACCTCTGCCTTGATATGGCTGCCACGGATAATACTGGCTATCTCAACAGAAATTTCTTCATCAGTAAACGGTGCATATATGGCTTTGACATAGTTCTGCACCTCCTCCTTAGGTAATTCCAACGACGCCAAACATTGCTGGTACACCTCCTCCACGACATGTCCGATACCATGTTTATACAACAGCGAAACGGCGGCCTCGAACGCCACAAACTCGCCCATCCTAGACATATCGATACCGTAGCAATCAGGGTAGCGAATCTGTGGTGCCGACGAAACGATGATGATTTTTTTCGGGTTCAGGCGATCGAGGATGGTCAAAATACTTTGCTTGAGCGTTGTGCCACGAACAATAGAGTCGTCCACAGCGACGATTGTATCTATACCGTCTTGAACAACACCATACGTTGTGTCATACACGTGCTGTACCATATCTTGCCGATCAGCGTCCTGCGTAATAAATGTGCGGAGCTTAGCATCTTTGATATTTAGTTTTTCAAACCGTGGGGAGATACTCAACATTTCATCCAACTCCTGGTCAGAAATTTTATCGGCACGATTGAGCAGGGTTTCTTTCTGGAAGGTCCGCACATAGTTGCTTATACCTTCTTCCATTCCGTAAAACGACACTTCCGCCGTATTCGGGATATATGAAAAAACGGTATTCTTTATATCATGATTGATCGCCGCCAGGATCTGCGGACATAGCAACCTTCCCAAATGCTTCCTTTCTTGATAGATCGCCGCATCACTACCCCGCGAGAAATATATCCGCTCGAATGAGCAGGATTTTTTCTCCACCGGTTCACGAAACATCTCCTCCGTGATTGAACCGTCTTTTTTTACGATAAGTGCATAACCAGGCTTTACTTCGCTGATTTCTTCGAACTTAACGTTGAAGGCAGTTTGTATAGCCGGCCTTTCAGACGTAACCACCAACACCTCATCGTTCACATAATAGTAGGCAGGCCTAATCCCGGCCGGATCACGCATGACGAAGGCATCGCCATGTCCGACGATACCGGCAATGGTGTAGCCGCCATCCCAGGTCTTGGCAGATTTGCGCAAAATACGGGCAATATCAAGATGCTTAGCAATAAGATTACTGATCTCCACATTGCTATAGCTTTGCTTTTTAAATTTATCGAATTGTTCTTGGTTCTCCGCATCCAAGAAATGGCCGATTTTTTCGAGCACGGTTACGGTGTCTGCCTTTTCTTTCGGATGCTGCCCCAGCTCATAGAGTTGTTCGAGCAGTTCATCCACGTTGGTCATGTTGAAATTACCTGCCAAGACCAAGTTACGTGTCATCCAATTGTTCTGGCGCAAAAACGGATGGCAACTCTCGATGCTATTCTTGCCATGCGTGCCGTATCGTAAGTGCCCCATAAGCACTTCTCCTGTAAAACTTACGTTTTCTTTCAACCATTGGCTGTCGGCATACTTATCGGGGTAAGCCCGTTGCACGGAGGCAAACTTCCGTTGTACATATTCGAAGATGTCGGCCACCGCATTGGATGCCATTGAGCGATAACGGCTGATGTACCGGCTACCGGGCTTCACGTCGAGCTTGATCGTCGCGATACCCGCGCCGTCCTGCCCGCGGTTGTGCTGCTTTTCCATCAAAAGGTACAGTTTATTGATACCGTATAAGGCCGTACCGTATTTTTCCTGATAATATGAAAGGGGTTTTAACAGGCGGACTAGTGCAATGCCACACTCGTGTTTTATAGCGTCACTCATTGTTTGCTTTCAAGTTGCAAAGGTACAAAAAATATTACTCGCTACACAAATCGCAGAAAATCTTCATGGGAATATCTAGGTCAAACAAGTTTGTAAAGCACGATAACTATACGTAATTTCGCTCCGTAATTTGCACACACTGAATGTCTCAAAAAACGCAACACCTGTGCGAACTCTCGTTCGAGAACACAGCAATCGCTTTTCGGGGTAAAAGCGACGGTGATATAAAAAAAGCTTATTGGCCTTTTAAATTATTGAGCAGCAATTTCTTGACACGCATAGGCCGCCCAATCACTGATTTTGCGCTGAATATAGGTTTACCGATCCAGGGCATCATACGGTCAACCATTTTCAACCACTTCTGCGGGGGCGAAACCATCACCGGATGCATTCCAGCGATTAATCGATTGGCAAATCAACAAGTGGGAACCATCTTGGATTACTCCGTTGAAGGCGAGGACGCGGAAGAAGCATTCGATGGGACCTGCGCAGAGATCATACGGACGGTTACCTATGCAGCCACTAATCCAAGCATCTCATTTTCAGTATTTAAACCTAGTGGATTGGGACGCTTCTCGCTGCTTGAGAAAATCAACGCAAAGGAGCCGCTCAGCGCCGATGAACAGCTGGAATACGAACGGATTCGGCATCGTTTCGAACGAATTTGCCAAAACTGTTACGAAAGTGGAATAAAAGTACTTATCGATGCCGAACATTCATGGATCCAAGATGTCATCGATGACCTCGTGCGTGAAATGATGCAGCGGTTTAACCGCGAAGCCCCTATTGTTTACAACACCTACCAGCTTTATCGCCACGACAAACTGGCTTCGTTACAGGCGGATTATTACCTGGCGGAGACCGACGGATTTTTCCTCGGGGCCAAGCTGGTGCGGGGCGCTTATATGGAAATCGAACGCGAACGTGCACAGGAAAAAGGATATCCCTCTCCCATCCAGCCCAGTAAAGAAGCGACGGATCGCGATTATGACCTCGCCATCCGATTTTGCCTAGATCATATTGACCGGATAGGGTTGATGGCTGGCACACACAACGAAATCAGCAGCCGACTATTGGTCGACGAGATGAACCGTCGGCTGCTACCAAATGACCATCACCATATTCACTTTGCCCAATTGCTGGGTATGAGCGATAACCTGAGCTTCAACCTTGCGGCAGCGGGATACCGCGTGGCAAAATACATGCCCTATGGCCCCGTGAAAGCGGTAATGCCCTATCTCTTCCGGCGTGCACAGGAAAACACCTCCGTAGCTGGGCAAACAGGGCGCGAACTTTCCCTCATTGCCCGGGAGAAAAAAAGAAGGAAAACCAAGCGATGACAACAGACACCACCATATACGAAAAACTGGATAAACTCACTAAAATCGGCAGAAAAAAGGATTATAAAGCGTTCTTATACGACTGTGACGGCACCCTAGCAGACAACATGCACGCGCATCGGGCAGCATACGAAAAAGCAGCAACAAAATTCGGCATCGCACTTGATACCGCCATCATCGACGAGTTGGCCGGATGGCCTACGGTTCTCATTGCGCAAGAGATAAACAAGCGATATGGAACAGAAATACCTCCCGTCGATTTCGCTACGCTGAAATCGACGATCTTTTTCGAAAATTTCATCGAACACAGCCTGCCGGTGGAGTTCGTTGCTCGCCACCTGAAAAACCACATCGGGCATGTACACATTGGTGTGGTGTCGGGCGGCAGCCGAAAAACGGTTAGTCGCACCCTTTCTGTTATCGGTTTGATTGACGATATCGAAGTACTCGTCTGTGCCGACGATACGGAACGCGGAAAACCTTATGCAGACCCGTTTTTGAGTGCAGCTAGACAGCTTGGCGTAGCCCCACAAGACTGCCTCGTCTTCGAAGACGGCGACCCCGGTGTCCAGGCGGCTATCGCCGCGGGTATGGATTGGGTGCGTATAGACAAGATCGTATAGCTATCGCTGCTGAGGCACCGCCGCTGCTTCGAGCATGAGAAAATGCATGTCCGTGTTGCGTACGAACGGCTTAAGCAGATCGCTCCCCGGCCCGTATGCGGCAATTTCCACATGGTCGCCCGAGTGGCCGTTATTGGCCCACGATACGCCTGTATACTTTTGCTGGATGTCGGCCAACTCGACAAAAGGTAACTTATATGGGTTGTATAACCCGTCTTCATTTCGGTCGGTGACGTAATGGGATAGCAAGCGAATGGCTTCACTCGCATTGATGGCGTAACCTTGTGCGTGTTCGATCCGTTCACGAACCTGACTCGCTGTAAAGTCCCGGTCGATCCCCTGCAACACCCAATCATTGGTATGTTTGAAACCGATTATCCGCTCAAAATTCTTGGTTGAGCCGAATAATCCCGGGTTGGCATTTCCATGGTCCGTGGTTACGATAACCAACGTGTTACCGTCTGCCTCGGCGAAAGCCAGGGCCACGGCCAATGCGTCGTCGAATGCCAACTGATCGTAAAGGAGTCCGCCAACATCATTCGCATGCGCCGCCCAATCTACCTTTCCGCCCTCCACTTGCAATACAAAACCATCCGGATTTTTTGATAAACGCCGAATAGCCGTACCGACCATTTCAGCAAGTGATGGCGTAGTTTTTTTCAGCGCTGAATCGTTTTCTCGGTCTAAGGCGTACGGCAATCCGTCTTGATGAAACACACCTAAAACCGGTGCTGCCGATTCTGCCGAATCGATTGCCAACATGTCATCGCGTGTTCTGGCGACGTGATAGCCACTGGCCGTAAACTTTGCAAATAAATCCTGTTTGTCTTTCCGCTTATCAGCACTGAAAAACTCCGTGCCGCCACCCATCATAACGTCAAAACCGAGGTCAAGGTATTGCTCTGCGATGCCGGGTTGGTCGGATCGGCTGTCGTTATTCACGCAAAACCCAGCCGGCGTAGCGTGCGTTATGGGTACCGTGGTCACACAACCAACAGCTTTCCCTATAGCTTTGAATTTTTGAAGAATCGGAATCGGCCTGCTTCCATCGGGAGCCACATTAAGCATGCCATTATTTACCCGTACACCACCACCCCACGACGAGCTGGCTGCAGATGAATCGGTAACCAAACTATTTGCCGATGCGGTATCCATCAGCCCACGGGCTACTTGCTCGCGACGGTACAATGACATCCAAGCGCACAATTTGCCGTCGCGACACTCACTAAGCATGTTGGCCATGCTTAACGTCCCTGTGCTCATACCGTCGCTAACCATAAAAATAATATTCTTAGTGCGGCCGGCGCCTGGTAAACGGACCCTGGGACTTTGACGGAAATGGGTGGCTACGGCGTTCAGAGGTGATAACACCGCTGTACACGCGGCAGCCACAGCTGTGTTCTTGAAGAAATCTCTACGCTTCATGGAAAAGAATTAATGGCAAATCGTTAAAATTCCCTAAATATAGACAACTGAGATGAAACTTAGACAAAATCAAGATTAACTTTTAAAGCTATTGCCAAAAATGCTCAGGCTTGCGCTTTGAAACGGATACGATACATGGAGAATTCATCACATGTGTACTGGATAATACCAGCCAACTGGCTCGTCAGCGAATGAATCAATCGGAATCCGAGGGTTTCATTTGTCTGTTGTCGCTTAGCTTCCGGTATGCCTATCCCATCATCTTTGAAAATGAGTTCATATTCCCGTTCCCCTTCCCGTTTCATTGTTACCTGTATCTGACCCTGTTCCCTCCCTGCGAACGCATATTTTAGCGAGTTGGTTATAAGCTCCGTCAGTATCAAGCCGATCGGTATGGCGGTATCGATGTCCAACAGCACATCATAGGCCTTTACATCAAAATGTACATCCTTTTTTTGAACATTGTAAATACTTAGCAAATGGGCACCTAATTGCTCTATATAGTCTTGTATATCTAAACGGTCGATACTTTGCTGTTCATAAAGCTTATTGTGGATCAATGCGATGGAATGTATCCTGCTGCTACTTTCGCGCATCATGGCAATGACATCTGGATTTGACGTGTTCCGCGATTGTAGACTGAGGAGACTGTTGATGATTTGTAGGTTATTCTTCACGCGATGGTGTATCTCGCGTAAGAGCAGCTCATTCTGTTTGTTGGCCTCTTTCAACACTTCATTTTGAACCGATATCTCCGTGTTCTTTATGGCCACACGGTGGGCGAGTTTATCCTTCTCACGGAAGTGCAAGTACAGGATGATTAATATCGTTAATAATACCGCAATACCCACGATCAACCCATATCGTTGATAACGCGTATTGGACAACAACAGCTCCTGCTCTTTGATCTGCCGTTCAAACCTATCCAATTTGTAATCTTCGCTCATTTCCTTACCTTGCCCGATGTAATGCGCCGTATAAAGGCTGTCCTTCGCGTACTCATAGGCGACAAAAAGGCTGTCGGCGCGTTGGCTGTCGCCGATGGCGTAAAGTATTTTCGCGTGGAGTGCTTGAACACGGTACCGTTCCATCTGTACATCGGCACGATCCAACGATAGGTACAACGTGTCGCATATCTTTAAAGCGGCACTATAATCTTCCAAGAAATAAAGTTCCTTCGCATAAAGAAACTGATAATTAATCTCCAACCCCGCATCACGCACGGTGTCAACAAGCGCCGCCGCTTCCTCCAATACCGTTGCCAAACGCCGTTCGTCACGCATGGCCGCGTATACTTCGCCTTCAATTAGCCGCACCCGAAGGAGTTGTTCGGTGGTTGATTTACTGTCGAACACCTGACGGGCCAATGCAATATAATGAAGCGTCTTGTCATATTTCCGTTGTTCCGAATAACTAATACTGTATTGCAGATAAATTGTGCCTAGCGCGTCTGTATAACCAGTTTTATCTACCAGTTCCGTTGCATCATTGAGCGCGGCAATGGCCTCTTGGTAATCTTTAGACACCGCATTGTGATAGTTGGCAAGTTCGACATTCAACTTGATCCGGTCAATGTCCCGACCATTATCGGTTGCCACAAGCAGTCCATTGAGGAAATTCTGGAGCCCTGTATAATACCTGCCGTCCCGTACATGAATCTGTCCAAGCCGCAGGTGACAATCGGGCAGGTTATCCATGAACTGCCCTTGCGTGTAAAGAGAAACGGCCTTCTCAAAATACCTACCCGCAAGCTCCCACGCGCCTTTTCGCATGTATATCAGGCCCGTATAATAGTATCCGTCAGCAATGCCACGATCGAAGCCGATATCAATAGCCACTTTCCACGCTTTGTTGACAAGTCCTTCCGATTTTTTTAGGTTTTCGTCAACAGACCGCAATGCATCCGTGTACAAACCAATGACAATGGTAGTGTCTACCTTATGTTTAGCTAGAGGATCTTGGAATGCAACAGCAGAACCGTGCTGAATAATCAACAAGAAGATCCCAACGATAAAAGTTAAGTTATTGCGTTTCGTCATCTTTTTTATCTTGTCATACCATCTCCATACCCCACCACGGATACCAACATCCAGTAATACGTTGACCAGCTATTTAAAGCACGTCTTATTAATCCAATAAATATAAAGGTAGACTTACCAGGCGCGCGGTTTAATGGAAACATTTTGCTCAACCAACACGACTAGAAACGGACAAATCAAACTTAGATAAATTTGCTTTTATTTGCAAAATAATCACATTGAATATAAAAGCCAATTATTCATCGCGGGTTAGCCCCCCACGGCACTTATGAGTGCTTACGCGGTTTATCGATCTACTCGGCTGCCGCTGAAAAACAACTTCCACAGCGGAAATATAGCTGATGCGACCAATTAAACAAACTAAATATATAGCGACGGGTTTAAGGTCAAAATCCAGTAACGATACGTATCCCGCCATTGGTGAAGTCCATTTCCTCCTTAGATAGCCGACCGATGGGGAGCTTGAAATAAGGTTCTACAGACAGGAAAAGCTTGTTCGAAATGGGCAATTTCTTGCCAATGGAAAAATTCATAAAGCCCGCATAACCATTTCCCTGTAATGGTTTGGCAGGAATCTTTTCCGAAGAATAGGTAAACTCGGTTGAGGCGAGCCGGTCTGCGCCGCCCGAATGACCATTAACAAACGTGTTTGCGTTGATTTTATCGATATAATGGCCAGTACGTTGTTCGCTGAGCACGGTCACATATGACACCCCAATGGAAGTATAGAAACCTTTAACTACCTCATACCGGACATCAACCGGGATATCTAATGTGACGACACTACTCGTCATCGACACCTCTTGCTTATAATCGAGCGCCGATGCCGATTCTCCATTGAAAACAGGATAGCTTCCCGGCGAATCATTTGGGTTGGCTAGGTAATTGGGTTGCCGTGAGGAATACCCCGGCCGGTAATCCCGGTTCTCTCCAACTCCCAATTGTGCAACTGCTATACCGGATCCGATGGAAAGCTTATCCGTGATCCGGTAAGCCACCGTAAGCCCGCCACCTATATTCACCGATTCGCTGGTGAGCGACGGTGATATCATCAGTCCCAAATCCCACTTTGCCATGCCGCCATCCTGTTCTTGGGGCGTTTGTACAAAGATACCTTGGGCCATACCGCTCTGCTCCTCCGGCTGGTTCTGTCCGACCGCGACCGCCAACCGTTGTGGTTCGTTAGCCGGTGTTGGCACATTATCCGCCTCCGCAACGGTCTCCTTCATCGGAACCTCGACGTGCAAGGCCTCCGAGGCAACCGCAATGGAGCGTTGTACCGTATCCGCATGCCCCCATTCCAAAGTGGTGGCCGGTTTTGGCGACACCGCTGGCCGCGCCGCTACCTGCGGTATAGCGGCAGGCACTGCTTCATCCGGTGCGTTGTCTTCGTATGCAGGAGGTATAGCCGACTGCAGTACGACGTCCTCTTGCGCGTGTTGGCGCCGAATCAGGAATTCATCTGAATGACGCGTAAGCCAATACGATCCGACCACTGCCAGCAACACGGCCGCCGCGCTCCAATAAGGCCATAGCGCCCGCCGGCGCTTCCCGTAGGTTGCCTCAAAGCGCTCCCACGCACCGTCCTTATAAGGTTCGGTATGGTTGCGGAGGCGCTCCGCCAGCCGGTGTATCAGTTCGTTATGCTCTTCACGCTCACTCATTTTGCATATCGTTAATATCGAGCTGTAATATCTATTGACGCCAAATACAACTTCCTAAGTTTTTTTTTCGCCCGGGTAAGGTAGGTCCGGGATGTGCTTTCGGGTATCCCTAATAATACAGCCACTTCCTCATGCGAATACCCTTCTACCTCATACAAGTTGAATATCGTTCGCTGTATCTCCGGTAACTGGAAAAGAAGCTTCATGATATCCTCTACATACAAATCTCCCGATACTTCAACGCGTTGCTGGTCGAACTCCGCCTCACTGACGTTGTCCAGTGCAACGAACTGCTTCTGCGCCCGTAAAAAATCGATGGATATATTTACGGCTATACGGGCGAGCCAAGCACGAAACGATTTTTCAAAACGCTCGCCGACGTCCTTGCTATTAAAGGTCTCGATTTTTCCGAATGCCCGCATGAAACTCTCGTTTGTCAGCTCTTCCGCATCATACTCGTTTTTCACGTAGCGCATCGTAATAGCCCGCACGTAGCCATAACATTGCTTGTATATAAATTCTTTGCTCCGCTCGTCTCCGTTTTGGGCACAGCGGCGCACCGCGCTTTCCAACGACAACGCATGCCCCCCCTTTAAGTATCGGATATTGAAACTCACTACGCGGCTACACTTCTATTGATCAGCTCCATGAATCTACATTGCAAACTTAGATAAATTCGTCCTTATGTCTGCAAGAATTGCAAGGTATAAAACTGAATTTATCAATCTCCCGTCTGCCGCTGAGTGAAAACTACCCAGCGGGGCAGTTACATCGGTATGCAGCCCACTCCTACGAAAAATTAACCATATAATACATCCATATCACGTTGTCTACTAGCTAAACGTGTCGAATACAAGGAACGCTACACCCCTCGTAAATTTCCAACCATTACTTCTTTAGTGCAGGCTTATGACGTACGATTACCATATTGCGATAACGACGGAGTAAGCATAGCGGGTCTCATCGATGCCCAGATGAATCATTCAATTTACCAATAACTTAGCTAACTTTTCAATAATTTGTTCTCAATTACAGCGAAGAGACCGATAAATTGTTTGATGTGCAGCTTCGCTATTTTGCACATAGAAATAAACATAGCGTAGCGATCTGATTGATTCCTTGAAAAATAATTAAATTATCAATAACTCATCTAAGTATCCAATGAGCAGTTATACTTAATCGCAGCGGAGAGACGAGAAATTGATTTATCAAACAATTTCTCTAAGTTTGCCGCATAATTCATATTTGATGAACACCGTACTATCTGAACAAGAAATACAACGTCGGGATGCGCTCGCTAAACTAGAAGCCTTAGGGATAAACCCTTACCCCGCTGAAGCCTTCGAAATCAATGCCTCTGCCAAAGACATATTAACGAATTATGAGCGTGACAAGCTCAATTATAAAAATGTCAGCATTGCTGGTAGGATGATGGGACGCCGCGTGATGGGCAACGCGTCATTCATCGAATTACAAGATGCTTCCGGTCGGATACAAGCCTACCTTAAGCGCGACGATCTTTGCCCTGGCGAAGATAAAACGTGGTATAACACAGTTTTCAAAAAACTACTCGATATCGGCGACTATATCGGGATCAAAGGGTTTGTTTTCACCACCAATACCGGAGAAATATCCATCCACGTCACCGAGCTGACCCTATTAGCGAAGTCACTAAAACCGCTGCCGGTTGTTAAATCTGCTGATGGCAAAACGTTTGATGCGGTCACTGACCCCGAGTTCCGTTATCGCCAGCGGTATGTCGATTTGGTAGTGAATCCAAAAGTACGTGAAACATTCGTCAAAGTTTCTAAAATCAAAACCGCTATCCGCGATTTCCTCAACGAACGGGGAGCCCTCGAAGTTGACACACCCGTATTGCAAAGTATTCCGGGGGGGGCTGCGGCCAGGCCGTTCGTGACCCACCATAATGCCTTGGATATCCCCTTATATTTGCGCATCGCGAATGAACTTTACCTCAAGCGGCTTATCGTAGGAGGCTACGAATGGGTATATGAATTCAGCCGCAATTTCCGCAACGAAGGCATGGACCGCACCCACAATCCCGAATTCACCGTTTTGGAATTTTATGTGGCCTACAAGGACTACCTATGGATGATGGAAATCACCGAGCAACTGTTCGAACAGGTTGCCATCGCCACCAATGGCGCAACGACCTTGCGGGTCGGCGACAAAGAAATCTCATTCGCCGCGCCCTATCCACGTGTAAGCATCTACGATGCCATCAAGGAACATACTGGGTTTGACGTCAGTGAAATGGATGAAACGGGCCTCCGGGCGGTGTGCGCCCAGCTGGGGATCCCTACCGATGCCAGCATGGGTAAAGGGAAGCTCATCGACGAAATTTTCGGCGAAAAATGCGAACATCACTATATACAGCCTACATTCATTATTGACTACCCGGTTGAGATGAGCCCCCTCACCAAAAAACACCGCAGTAAGGCCGGGTTGGTAGAGCGGTTCGAACTGATGATTAACGGCAAGGAGCTTGCGAATGCATATACTGAACTGAATGATCCAATCGATCAACGTGCGCGGTTTGAAGAACAACTCAAGTTGATGGAACGCGGAGATGATGAAGCCATGTTTATCGACTATGATTTTCTCCGGGCATTGGAATACGGAATGCCCCCTACGTCGGGAATCGGCATAGGTATCGACCGACTTGCCATGCTGATGACCAACCAGCAAAGTATTCAGGACGTATTGTTCTTCCCCCAAATGCGCCCCGAGAAAGTTATTCAACAAGCAAGCGCCGCGGAGTATAACGCGGCAGGCGTACCCGATGAGTGGATACCTGTGCTTCAGAAGATGGGCTTAACCACCATCGACGCACTTAAGTCGGCAAATCCCAACAAAGTATTTAACGACTTGGGTGGATTGCGTAAAAAAATGAAACTAGAAGTCCCCATGCCCACGAAAGATGAGGTATTGAAGTGGTTCGAAAATTAATAGTTGACAGTTAGATAAATTTTTAATTATTGTCAACCGCCTGTAAGGTTGCTGCATACAGTTTCATCTGTTTCACCATCGACAGCAAACCGTTAGCACGAGTGGGCGATAAATGCTCTTGCAATCCAATCTGATCGATGAAATAAAGGTCGCTCTCCACGATTTCTTTTGCAGTATGGCCCGACAGCACTTTAACCATCAGTGCCACCAAACCCTTGGTGATGATGGCGTCGCTATCTGCTGTAAATATGACCTTACCACCGTGGTGATCGGCGTGTAACCACACCTTTGATTGGCACCCTTTGATAAGGTACTCGTCTTTCTTAAATCGCTCATCAATGAGCGGTAGTTCCTTCCCTAGTTGGATGATATACTCGTATTTTGCCATCCAGTCATCAAAAAAGGAGAAATCCTCGATTAACTCGTCTTGTATTTCGTTTATAGACACTTTTTAAGATTTGAGATGTGAGATTTGCGGCCTAAGAGTTACAACAACATCCCGGCAGACCGCTCAACTCCTGCTACCAGCGCATCGATATCTGCTTTGGTGTTATACATCGCAATGGAAGCCCGAACGGTGCCAGGAATACCATAATAATCCATCAAAGGCTGCGTGCAATGGTGGCCTGTCCGCACGGCAATCCCCAACTTATCCAGGATAACGCCCACATCATAGGGATGCGCGCCTTCGAGCAGAAATGACAGTACGCTTGACTTTTCCTTGGCTGTGCCGACAATGCGTAAACCAGGCACGTCCAAAAGCCGCTGGGTAGCGTATGCCAGCAATTCGTGTTCATACTGGGCTATCTGTTCTAGTCCAATTGCTTGGATGTAATCTATGGCATACGCCAAGCTGATACCTGCTTCGATATTGGGTGTCCCCGCTTCGTACTTGAACGGAAGTTCATTATATGTTGTCTTCTTGAAAGTAACTTCCTTAATCATCTCCCCCCCACCCTGATAAGGCGGCATCGCATCCAGCCACTTCTCTTTACCGTATAATACACCAACCCCCGTGGGGCCATACATCTTATGTCCTGAGAAGACCAGGAAGTCCACGTCCAACGCTTGTACGTCCACGCTGAGGTGTTGGATCGCCTGAGCGGCATCCAACAGTACCGGGGCGCCCGCAGCGTGGGCTAGGTCTATTACATTCTTCACCGGATTGACCGTACCCAGTGCATTTGACACATAAGTGATGGCCACCATCCTGGTTCGGTCACTCAGCATGGACCGGTATGCATCTACCTCCAATTCGCCGGCTTCGTTGATAGGGATCACCTTCAACGTGGCACCCCTTTCTTCACAGAGCATCTGCCAGGGCACGATGTTGGAATGGTGTTCCATCGCGGAAATGATGATTTCGTCTCCCGCTTCCACAAACGCACGGCCGTAACATGAAGCCACTAGGTTGATGCCTTCGGTGGTCCCTTTCGTAAGGATAATTTCATATTCGTGCGCCGCATTGACAAACGGCTTAAGTTTGCGCCTGGTTACCTCGAATGCGTCGGTAGCCAATTGGCTGAGGTGATGTACGCCGCGGTGCACGTTACTGTTCAACTGCGTGTAATATTCAACAATGGCATCAATGACTTGCCTCGGCTTTTGCGTGGTAGCCCCATTGTCCAAGTACACCAACGGCCTGTTGTTTACCGTACGTGTAAGGATGGGAAAATCTTGCCTAATACGATCAACATCAAAGCGCTCCAAAACTGCTGGCTGTTCCATATCACAAACTTAGATAAATTCCCGTTTATATGCAATTTAATCGCGTTGCAGATAAACGGGATTTATCGATCTCTCCGCTGCCATTGAAAGGCAACTTTATAGCGGAAATGTACAAGTATTTTTCGTTTTCTGTAGTGGCTTGCGGGTTACCCAACCTCAACCGACCAAACACTGACAAGTCCATGACAACCCGCGGCGTCACGACGCTTTTACATAACGAAGCCGTGACATGAGGTTTTGAATTAATGGACGGTCTGATATTTGTGCATCTAACACAGATACTAAAACATACATTTCCTCAATGAAACACTTACTCTTCGCAGTACTGCTATTTTTTTGTTCCCATCCCATTTTAGCCCAACAATATGCCCTAAAAGGCACCGTCCATAATACCAGCGACAACACCCCTTTTCCCCATGTGACGGTCTTGCTACTTAACACCGATTCCATCATTGTACGTGAAACATTATCCCACTCGGATGGTTCATTTGATTTCGAAGAAATTGACGCTGGCGACTATGTACTCCGCTTGCAATATCTAGGCTACGAACGGACCGACGAACCGGTGGTCATAACCAAAAACGTAGACCTGGGCATCTTATACTTACATGAAAATGCCCGGCTCCTTGATGAGGTAACCGTTAATATGCGGCCTCCGGTAGGTAAGCAGCTTGGCGACACGACACAGTTCAATGCAGCCGCCTTCCAGACCATGAAAGACGCATCGGCACAAGACCTCATCGAAAAGATGCCCGGTATGGTAGCGGAAGACGGAACTCTTCAAGCCCAAGGCGAGGCCGTGGCCCAAATCTTGGTTGACGGCAAGCCTTTTTTCGGCACGGACGTAAAAGCCGCCCTGCAGAATTTGCCCGCCGAGATCATCCAGCATATACAAGTGTTTGACAAATTGAGTGACAAAGCCGAATTAAGTGGATTTGACGACGGTGAACGCCTGAAAACCATCAATATTATCACCAAACCCAACAGCCGTAAAGGGCTCTTTGGTAAAACATCGGCTGGATACGGCGATAACGACCGGTATATCGTCGGTGCAAGCGTAAATGCGTTCAACGAACAACAACGACTCACCATTACCGGGCTAACCAATAATATCAATGCGGTTGATTACTCTGCCGATCCAAATGACCAGGGTGGTGTACTCCCACAAAACGGCATCATTAATACCAACCGGATTGGGGCGAATTATACCGATAGTTGGGGCGACAAAGTGGAACTCAATGCCAGTTACCTATTCAACCATCGCAAGAATTTCGATGAGTCGTCACAACTACGGGAATATATCCTGCCTGATGACGATGGTCAGCGTTATACCCAATCGAGTGAAAACACACGTCGGAATAAGTCCCACCGTTTTAACATGCGACTGGTATATAACATCGATAGTAACAACCGGATTTTGTTCCGGCCAAACTTCTCCGCCGATCTGGACGACGAAAACAGCTTTTTCTCTGGGAGGACATTTGCTAACGCCGGCCCGATAAATCAAACCGAAAACCAACGGCACGGCGAATATTCGAATATCGACTTTGACAGCAGACTCTACTACAGCAGGCGTTTCGCCAAAGCTGGGCGAAGCTTGCGGTTAGGTATAGAAACGGGCAACCACAAAAACGACGACGATGCCCAACGTTATACCGAAAACCTATTTTACGATCCAGCCGAAAGGGAGGAAATTATCCGGCAAAACATTGTGCGGGCCCGGAAAGGTTTTTCATGGGAAGCCAGCGCATCGTATACGGAGCCCATCGGCAAACACGGGATGGTAGAACTGGAATATGAAGCCAGTAACCGCCGGGACGATTCGGACCAGCTGACTTATGACCTGGATGATTCGGGGAGCCGTACACGTATCGATACCGCCCTCAGTAACACCTTCAATAGCAATTACCTCAGTCAAGAAGCTGAAATAGGGTATCAATACGCCCTGGAGAAACTCCGGGTGCAAGTCGAAGCCGAGTTTCAGCACGCACAGTTGAAAAATGACCAGGAGTTCCCCAGTCCGTTCGCCCTTCGAAGGACGTTTCGGAGTGTTTTGCCGTCCGTCCGCTTTGATTACGATTTTACCGATTCCAAAAACCTGGAATTTGATTACGATGCACGCACCAATGCGCCGTCTATAGGTGACTTACAGGACGTCATCGACAATTCGAACACCCTGCATCTACGGACGGGAAATCCCGACCTCGACCAATCGTATAGTAACCGACTCCGCCTCCGATACCGCAGCTACAACCCGGCAAGTGAGCGAAGCTTTTTTGCCATGGTCTATTCAACGATGACATCAAACCGCGTGGTCAGCAATACAATCGTTGCCAACGAACCGATTGAATTGGCCAACGGCATCATGCTCGAACGGGGAGCTCAACTGACGCGGCCCGTCAACTTAGACGGTTACTGGGACATCGCTTCCTATTTCCATTACGGCCTACCCGTTCGCTTTTTACCGTCCAATTTCAATGTGCATGGAGGTATCCGGCATAGCCACAGCCCGGGCATGGTCAATGACGAGATCAACTCCGTAAGTTCTACCCGATACAGTGGTGGCCTCTCACTGAGCAGCAACATCAGCGACCGGATTGACTTCAACATCTGGACCCGATCGTCATTCAACGACGTTCAAAATTCACTTCGCCCTGCGCTCGACAACAACTACTTTACGCAGACCACGCGACTCAACTACAACTGGATCCTGTGGGAGGGACTGGTATACCGGCTCGACCTCAACCATCGGCTCAACAGCGGCCTGGCCGAAGGGTACGATAACAGCACATTCTTAGTGAATATGGCGATTGGCAAGAAGCTATTGCGAAACGAACGGGCAGAGGTCAGCGTGAATGTGTATGACCTCTTCGGTCAGAACAACAATATCTACAGAAATATCACGGAAACCTACATTCAGGATGCAGAATCGAATGTACTGCAACGATACTTCATGATTAGTCTGACCTATAACATCCGCTATTTTTCGCGAGGCACTACCGAAGACGATTACGAAGCCTTGTATAATTGACGGATTGCAGGTAAAATTTATCCATTACAGGCGGAATTCTCGATTTTTTTCATGATTTTTAATC
>CAZTJY010000061.1:0-23946 GCA_964613725.1 uncultured Parapedobacter sp.
CAAAAAGTAGTTTTATTTATTCACGTATTAAAATTCAAAAATCATGAATTTAGAACAATTGAATGTAGAGGAGCTCAGCTCCAAAGAAATGGTTGAAACAACCGGTGGTCGAGTGAAGTACACTAGAAGTGAATTGGACATGATCTTTATCGTAGTGGCTACTGACCAGCTGATTGAGATGGGTTGGAACTGGTAGTGTAACGTTTCCGTACAATGATTCAGGTGCGGGCTGAACCCGCACCTTTTTGCGCAACCGACACAGACCTCAATCCGCGAGTTCAGGTACGTGCTGGCGCCACAGTTGATTATAAGCCCCTTTCGCTTCCAGCAATTCACGATGCCCGCCTTCTTCCACCACGGTACCTTCCCGCATCACCACAATCTTATCGGCCAGCCTGACGGTGTTCAGCCGGTGGGCAATCAGGATAATGGTTTTTCCGCGGTCGCGCAGTTGAAGCAACGCCTGTTGGATATGCTGCTCGGCCGCGGGGTCGAGCGACGAAGTGGCCTCGTCGAGTATCAGGATTTCGGGGTTGCGGTACATCGCGCGGGCAATAGCGATGCGTTGGCGCTGCCCGCCGGATAAGAGGACGCCGTTTTCACCAATGTTTGCATGGAAACCACCCGGCAGCCGCTCGATAAAGTCGGTCATCCCCAGGTCCGTACATACCTGCAGCACCCGATGCATGTCCGGCTCCGGGTCGCCCACGGCAATGTTATCAATGACATTCCCGGCAAACAGGTCAATCTGCTGGGGCACCACGCTCACCACCCGACGCAAACTGTCGTGCGTGAGATAGCGGACGTCGAACTGCCCGATGCGGATGCTGCCGGATGTGACGGGATAAATCCCCTGCAATACCGATAAAAGCGTGGTTTTACCGGACCCGCTTTCGCCAACCACGGCGGTCAGTTTCCCCTTTGGGATCACGAGGTTGAGCCCCGTAAAGACGGACATTTGTGTGCCGTAGCGGAAGTGCACGTCGGTAAACCGGATGTCGTCCACCATCTCGGGCGTCAACACCGCTTTCTTTCCGGTTTCCTCCTGTTCCAGGTCCATGATCTCGAAGAGCCGGTCGGCGGCGATCAGCGCATCCTGTATGGTACGGTTCATCCCGATCAGCGCCAGGGCGGGAGCGGTGAAATAGCCAATGATTGAGTAAAACGATAGCAGTTCCCCCGGGGTCAGCTGGGTATCCAGTACAAACACCGACCCCGCCCATAAGACGGTGATGGTAAGCAGGCTGGAGGTAAACTGACCGGAGTTGCTGATCCACAGTGCATTCATGGACGAACGGTAAAACGTACCCAGCATGCGGATAAACCGGTTTTCCGTCTTCAGGTTTGCATGGTCTTCCAGGCCGAACCGCTTCACGGTTCCCGCGGCATTGATGGATTCCACGAGCTGCGACTCCAGTTCGGCACTGTGTTCCATCACCTTGCGCTGTGTTTTCCGGTTGACACGGTTGGAGAAATAGTAAACCAACGCATATGCCGGGATGACCAACAGCACCACCAGGGCCAACTTCCAGTAGTAACTGAATAACAGCGCAAAGGAGAAAACGATGATCAGGCTGTTTACGGCCACCGTAATGAGCGCATCGTTGATGAAGGCGCGGATTTTTACCGCGTCGTTTATCCGTGAAATCAGTTCGCCCGTACGCATGGTGTCAAAGAAGCGCTGGGGTAGCCGGAGCAGGTGTTTATAATAGCCCAGAATCAGCCGGGCATCGATGTGCTGCCCGGTTTTGACGGTCAGCTGCGTTTTCGCGTGGTTGATGAAGGTCTGCAACAGCAGTAGCGCGACCATGATTGTCCCCATCAGGTTCAGCAGGTTCAGGTTTCCGCCCGGTAGCACCTCGTCTATGATTTTCTGCAAAAAGATGGAGGTGGAAAGCCCCAGCAGCGTATAGACAGCCGCACCGACCAGCACCTGCGCCATGACCTGCCCATGCGGGCGCAAAAGGAACCAGAAGCGCGTAGCTACGGATATTTTTTCGTTGCCGGGACTGAACTGTGCGGCCGGTGCGAGCAGTACGATCACGCCGGACCAGCGGGATTTGAATTCGACGTGGCTCAACCGGTGCATGCGCCCGTCGGCAGGGTCCATCACCTCGATGGTCGACTTCCGGTAGCGGTACACCACCACGTAATGGTGCAGCCCCTGTTCGGTGACGATGTGGGCAATGGCGGGCAGCGGCACGTTGGCCAGACTCTCCCAGGGGCATTTCACCCCTTTAGCGGAGAAGCCCAGTTTTTCAGCCGCCTCGATCAGTCCGAGTACGTTGGTTCCTTTCTTATCCGTTGAAGCATATTGCCGGATGCGCGCAATCGGCAGTTGGAGCCGGTAATGCCGGGCCACCGATGCCAGGCATGCCGCGCCGCAATCGGTTATGTCATGTTGTTTGACGGTAATTCTTGCCATGTTTTCTGTGTCAGCGGTTAGGGTTCAGCCAGTCATCTGTTTTGTCGTACAAGAGCTGGAACAGCGTCCGTTTGGCCACGGGGAAACGTGCCCGGAAACTCATCCCTTTACGCAATGTTCCCGCGTAGCCGTTGGGCAGGCGGAGCTGTCGCTGATGCAACTGGCACCGTACCCGGAATACGGGCACTTCCTGTTGCGTGAGCATCACGTCGTCCGCGATATCCACCACGTGTGCCTCCACCGAACCCCATTGGTTGTAATCAAAGGCATCTACCTGTATGGTTACGGGCATGCCGGCTTTCAGCAGGCCGATATCCGTGGGCGAAACCTGTACCTCGGCCACCAGGCCCGAATCCGGCGAAATTTCCGCGAGGGTTTCGCCCTGCACGAGGAAGCTGCCCGGCTGTGCACCGCTGAATTGCTGGATCGTACCGTCCACCGGCGCTTTTACTTCGTAAAGCTCGCGCTCTTGCCGATATTGCGATTGCCTGGCGGCAAGCTCCCGATATTCCTGACGCAGTGCCGCCTGGTCGGCCTGCCATTGGCTCAACTGCTCCTCATACAGCACGCGGAGGCGCGTTTCCGCCTTTTGCAGGGCATAAGACACGCCGTCGAATTCCGCGCTGGAGACCATCCGTTTGTCATACAGCTGTTTTTGCCGGTCAAACTGCGCCCTTGCCTCGCGCAAGCCGATTAAGGCATCGTTCACCTGCTCGTTGAATAGCCGGTATTGTTTGCGGTAAAGTGCGGTGGATATGGGTGGGGGTACCCCCTGGGCGTCCTGTTTCAATACCGTTAGCCGGGCCAGATCCCGCATGCGCCGGCTCACTTCACGCTGCCGTTCGTCGGCGGCAACTTCCTGTGTTTCCAGTATGTCGGTCTGGAGGGTAAAAAGCACGTCGCCTGCCGCCACCCGCTGGTTTTCGGCGATCAATACGCGGTCCAGCTTTCCATTGACCGGTGACTTTACGGCATTCCGTTCGACCACCGGCCGGAGAATCCCGCCGCCCGTAACGTTTACGGACACCCGGATGAAAAACAGGGATATGAAGCCCGCAATAAATGCGCAAAGCACCGTTTGGTAAATAACCAGGGTGCGGGTATGGTGTTGATGGAAGTGGTTTTCTGCCGAATATTCGATGATTTCGGCAGGAAAGATACGCTTCATTCGAAAATAATCCTTTTTTGAAGGACGCTAAATTAGGTGTGCAGCCCAACCCTCCAAAATAGCTTGGGCGAACCGACTGTTGCCAATTACTTTCCGTGCAGCGGGAATCAGTATTCGTCATCTGGGCTATGGAGATTGTGTGGCACGGTTATCCATTCGACGGATTTAGGGCGGCTATGTACGGTTAGCAATCGGCGGGTTACGTATCTGGATTGTGCATCGAGCGATGAAAAGAGAAAAGCTATTTTTGAGCCGATAGATGACAAAACGAAAAAATGACAAAGCCGATAAGCCAAAGGTAGGAGCTGCCTTTATACGGTCGGCACTCCTCGCCGCCGCTGTGGTGGCGGGTTTCTTCCTGTTGGTGAAGGCATGGTCGTCCGTGCGGCAACGTGATAGCGCTCAAGCCGAAGTGCGGCCGTCCTCATCGGAGACCACCATCTGGGGGTTGGAACCATATAGCGATGCCTCTTCCGCTCCTGTCGCGTCTGCTGAAATACCCCGCTACGGCGTGTCAATACGGAATATCGATAAGGGACGGTTTGATTCATTGGCGGCTGCAAAAAAACGTCCGTCCAGGGCAGGAGCACCACCGTCATCAAATCCTCAGCGTTTTGACGCACCGGAAGGCAGGTTCAGCCTTCGGGGCGAGGCGGATGAACATGGCTGTTACCGTTATACGCTTTTGGTGCGTACGGCAGACGGAAACTACGAGGATATCGAGGGATACACCAGCGCAGGTGAGGCTATTCCGTTTCCCTGCCGCATTGAGCAAGCACGCTGGGGTAGCGATGACAAACTGTATTACCTCGGCCATGATGCCGCGGGGGAGATTGCCTATCATGAACTGCATGTGTATGTTGATAAGGAATTTAATTAATAGCGTGTTAAGAGAACGATGACTGATAACCATGTTAAATAAGGCGCCTAACTTAGATCGGTTCAATAGGTGGAAAATATGATGAACAAACGCGTTATTATCGTCCTGTATGTGGGGTTACTCGCGGCATTGCCGCTGTGTAGCCTTAGCCAGGAGGTGCTGTCGGCTTCGTTGGTCAAGCACAGGAAGCAAGGGGACAGTACGCTGTATGTACGCCTGGGTGCCGACGAACCGCTATCGGGTGCGTTTAAATTTATACAGAACGACCATGCCTATGAGCTGGCGCACTTTCGCGACGGCAGGCTGGATGGCAGCTATAAACGGTTCGTTTACGGCCAGTGTGTGACGGAGGGCGTGTTCAGGGATAGCCGGAAAGACAAGTCGTGGCGATTTTACAGCATTCCGTTTGAACGGAACGATGCCATTTATCTCAAACAGACCGCGTTTTACCTAGATGGCTTGCCCCATGGCGAGTGGGTACGCTATGAAACGACCGTGGCAACCGATCTTAAGCCGGTGGCCATAGAGAAAATCCAGTTCAATAAGGGGTATATCGAGCTGCGCGAAACGTTCAGCGAGGAGGGCTGGCGGATGACTTCCTGCACGTACCGGAATAATGTGAAGCATGGTAGGGAGATGGGCTATTATGCCGACGGTAAGGTGATGAAGGAAACGGAATACCGGATGGGGATGCGTACAGGGATATCGGTGCTATACCACCCGAATGGACAGCTTGCCGAACGCGGGGGGTACGACGAACGGGGAGAGGCCACCGGCAAGTGGGAAACCTGGGCCGAGAATGGCATACTTACCGGATGGGCACACTATCAAGCGGGTAAGCTGGTGGGCCCCTTTGAATATTACCATGATAATGGAACGATGCGACAGCAGGGCTCGTATGCCGACGACGGTTCGGGTGCGTTTATCGGTGACTATCGGCGATGGTATGAAAACGGCAATCCGGCAGAAGTAAGCCGGACAGACAACAAAGGCCGCAAGCAGGGAAAGGAACAACGGTGGTATGAAAACGGCAACCTGCAACTGGAGGCGAACTACCGCGACGGGATATTGGTGGGTGAACGCAGGACGTATTTCGAGAACGGACAACCGGAAGAACTGACCACCTACAGTACGCGAGAACAGGTAGCGGATGAATGGGGAGCGCAGGCAACGTATGCCAAAAGCGGCCCGTATAAGCGGTACAATGCCGAAGGGCAGCTGCTGGAAGAGGGTGAATATGCACATGATAAGAAAGAAGGAACGTGGAAAACGTATCTCGACGGGAAGCTGCGGCGTATGCAGGATTTTGAGGATGGACTCGAATCCGGTGCGTATACGCTATACAACGAGGGGCGAATACGCGAAACCGGCACTTATAAAATTGTAACCGATACGTATGGAAACCGCCGCGCGGTGAAGGATGGATTGTGGGTAGAGTATTACTACGAGGTGGATTATCCCGAGGGACTGAAACGGTGGGAGGTGCATTGGAAGGACGGCAACAAGCACGGCAAGGCGTTTCGGTACGATACATCGGGAAAGGTGTCGTTGGAAGAACAGTATGAACATGGAAGAAGAATACAATGAGGAATAAAATCGGTTATTTATGGACGGTGGCGATGCTGGGGCTTGTCGGCTCGTCATGCTCGCAGGAAAAGCAGGCCATGGCGGGGTTGACCAAGGCGCAATACCTTACGCGGCTGGAGGAATTCCCCGAATCGGAACGACCGGCGAAACTGCGGGCGGATGCCCGGAACCTGGGCCAACTGGCCGATTCGCTGAAGGACATGACCTATTATTTTGGCTTCTCGCTGGGGTTGTCCGCGGGTGGGGGCGCACCGCAGGAGGTGGATGCCGAAGAGGCTTTTGGACTGGTTGACGGTGATACCCTCCGCGCGGACTTTTTACATCCGGAACGCAAACTCTTCCTGGTGCAGCAATACGCCACACCCGAATCGGGTTTTGCGTTCGGTAGTGGCACGGGCCAGCGGGGCTTCCAGCACATCGCAGCGGACGACATCGGTTACCGCATCCGGCGGGTGATGCACAAGGGTCGTGAAGTGGCCCCGGAGGCGCTGGCGCTTCGCCGTGCCGACAGCGTGGAAGTGGAGGCGACCTATCGGTTTCCCGTAGCGTTCGATACGCTGGCCATTCCCCTGAATGGCGATTTTCCCATCGTGTACCGGGGAGACACCGTGGAGGTGGTCAAACGGGAGGCGCAGGAAATGGAGTTTTTGTTGCCCCCGGCGCTGGCCCGAAAGGTGCTGGGCAACCAGGGGGTATTGGCCGATGGTCGCTTCATTGCGAATAACAGCCATTCCGCATTTCCCGTCATCGGGATACATCCCGATCGGCTTGCGCAGCTAAAGGCATTGCAAGCAAAGTTGGCAGCGGCGGCCGACGACCCGGAAGCGGTACTGGAAAACGTGCCAGATAGTAGCTTTGCGTTGCTTGCCCGGTTGGAGGCGTTCAAACAGGCGTACCTCGATTCGGAAGACGAGACGCCCGAAGACATGGATAGCCAGGTGGAATTGCTGAAGGGGTGGTCGGAGACCTTTGCCGATGTGCTGGGTGAAGCGGCCAAACAGTACACGCTCGCATTCCCCCAGCCGGTGGAACAGGTGTACCTGTATATCTCCACCGGACGGGATTCGGTGTCGCGGACGTTTATGGCCGTGAACAACCAACCGGTGGTACCGTACGTGGTTTTCCGCGATGATTCGTCGAATTGCTTCGGTATTGTGGATAGCGTAGGGGAGGTGATAATTGCGGCAACGTATCCGAGCCTTCGCGAACAGGGTGCTGGATTTTTCGCTTCGCGGAACGATGATGATGTGGTGACGACCTACTCGCTCAACGCCGATGCCGGGGAGCTGGAAGCCTTTTCGGAAGGCCTGTACTACTGGATTGCACTCTCGCCGAAGCTCGTGGTGCTCAAAAACGACGAGGGGTATGCGGGGGTGATGGATGCCGATAAACAGGAAGTCATCCCCTTTGACTACGACGGTTTTACCCTGGAAAATGAAATCATCATCGCGGAGGCATCACTGCGCGGCCGCCCGTATTACCATTTTTATTTCACCGATGGGAAACGGATTGTCGTGCCGGAAAAGATTACCGAGGCGCGGGGCAGGGAAGGCGGTGTTTTTATCGCTACGCGCGAGGGCCGCGAAGGTTGGATAGATAAACAGGGGAAGGTGACCTTTAACGATACCGCACAATGACACGGAAATGGATAGTGGCGTTTAGTACGCTGGTAATGGCCTTGCTGCAGGCCTGCGGGCAGCAGCAGGCAACGGAATATGGTAAAAGGCCGCTGATACTCGACGATTTTGCCTTTGACTTGGATATCCCCCAGTTTTTTCGGGACGAGCGGATATTCCGCTATACGCACGACGAATTTTCGGTGGGTTCGGAGGAATACCGGCTGGATGACGATTCGCTGATGACCGGGTTCATTTCGTATCGAACCGCGTCGTGGTCGCCCAGCCGGACGCTGGCCAGCTATGCCGGCGTGAAATTTGAAAACCTCGGACTGGTGGCCGACTGGGACGACGAACATCCGCTGCTGGCTTACGCGGCAACGGATTACGGACGGTGGGACGACCTCCGAAAAGTGATTGATGCCCTGAAAGAAGAATACGAACCTGCGCCGCGCCTGGAACGGGGCGGCTTTATGGAAGACAACACCCTCTACCTGGTGTTTAAAGCCGATGGTAAATGTGCAAAGGTATTGTTCGACCTGCCGGATATCGATGCCATTGTCCCCGAGCAATCGGGCGATGAAAGGCCACCGATTCGCCTTACATCCGAAATAGAGGAGAAAATAGAAAAGCAGTTTACTGAAGAAAGCCAGCGTGATAGCCCGAGCGAACTATCTTTCCAGCTTTTTGTGTACACACCCGAAATCGGCGAGGTACTGGAGCATCTGGGTTATGTATCGGCGTTTCTGACTGAATTTAGGTAATGGAAAATGATTTTTTGCCGACCACCCTATTGGTTGTCCGTTCGGCGTGGCATCCGTTATTTTCGATACCAGCACGTGAGGGTAGGGATTTTATCCGCATTGTGGAATAATCCCCGATTTGCAGGTATATCAACAGCGGAAAGACATGGTTCCTCCCAGTACAACAAGCAAAAGCGGTCGACTTATGTTAAAAGCCGACCGCTGTTTGCACGAAAACACGCTATCATTTACCGCAGAACCACATCGATAAACGGAATACCGAAATCCGCCGGTGCGCTCCCCACGCCGTAAAAATCGGCTCCGGTAATGGTCATGATGCCCAAGGTAACAGGGAAGGTTATGGGGTTGCCGAGGTCGTGGCGTATCAACCGTCCAATGCGATTGGCCATCAACCCATTATGGTTCGTAACGTTCCGCCGGATGGTGTACTCCCGGTTGGCCTGCAACGATACCGGGGGGATGGACACGTAGTCCGTTTGGGTATCATCAAACACGTAGCTGCCTGTATAGACCAACGTGCTGGTCAGCATATCCTCAATCTCGATATCGATCGGGATGTTGTTGGCATACAGATCCGGTTGTGATTGGTAGCCTATCTGGCATACCTGCATTGCCACGCTCAGCCGGAAGGTGTATTCGTGTGTAATCACATCCATCGTCACTTCATTCACGTGGTCGGGATCGCTCGCCAATGTAGCAGCATACAGCTGCTGAAAAGGTGTATTGCTGCTATCGCACTCGGGATCCTTTGGCGTGGGTTCGACATCATCTTTGTGGCAAGAAACCATGAGGGTCAGCATCGCAAAGGCCATCACGGTAATGTAAACTAACTTTTTCATCGTTTTGATTTTTTCATCCATTCCTACTCGTCAAAGGCTTTTCGGATACCGCCTCCGCGGATTAGTCCGCGATTTGCAGGTATATCAATGGAAAGCAGGAATTGTTACCCCATACCGCAGTCTGGAGCAGCAATAAAAAACAAGGCTGCCTCATGATGGTTGAGACAGCCCCGTTTTGAGCCTCTTGCTCCTAAATCGGTGATCAGTCCAGCGCATTGACCAGATCGACCAACTGTTCGACGGTGGTTCCTGTTTGCAGCTCGCTGCTGCCAATCGTAATGGCAGTATCCTCCGCAATCGTTGTCGTTTTGATGGCATGGACGACCTCACCATCGCTTTCGGACACGAATATCACGTGTATGGTCAAACCTATTGGGAGTTCCCCATTAAATGGGGAGAAGTAATTACCGGCCTCATTGAATTCCACCAAGCTCATCAGGACGTTGGGTTCCGTTTCAAAAGCGAGGTATACTGCGGCGTTCTGGTCACTGTAGCCCATCGGAACGGACACGCTAACTGGAGTCTTGGGACGTGAATCGTGCCAAAAACGGTCGATATTAATCCATCGAAAGGTTCTTTGCCAAATGTTGTAACTGCGAGGATCTTCCTCATCCACCCCAGTGGAATCGATCATCATGGGCGGCTGAAATTCCGCAACATCACTTTCCGCTCCTGCCCAACTCAGGTTTCCGTCTTCGTCGAACTCGCCTTTCCAAAGCGACATGTCATCGTCCTTGCCCCCGGTAAGCGAGGTCGGAATACTTACATCGAACGTATTGGCAGGTTTCAGCAGTCGATCCGCCTGTGTGACCTCGAGCTGGTATTGTCCGCCGGTAACGAGTGGAACCAACGCTCCTCCGTTGCCCGGATCCTGTCCCATCAGCGGTTTGTTAGTGACCACCATGCTTCCCCGATCATACAGTTCGATGAAGGATAGCGTCACATCACCTGTCACGATATTGTCATTTTCATCGCGAAGGCTTCTAGGCTGAATGTAGACCCTCGCACCGTTTTCCGAGATAAAGAAAATGCCGTCTTCTGCTCTAAACGTTTCGGTCTGCTTTAGGTTTTCCAGCGCACGCGCGCGTATCTCCTGAAACTTTGCCGCCGACGCCGGTGTTAAACCCGCATCTTCCCCACCGACATCCGGCATGGGGATGTTTTCCTTGTGGCATGAAACCATGACGGTCAGCATCGCAAAGGCCACCAGGGTAATGTAAACTAACTTTTTCATCGTTTTGATTTTTTTATCCATTCCTACTCGTCAAAGGCTTTTCGGATACCGCCTCCGCGGATTAGTCCGCGATTTGTAGGTATATCAATGGATGAAAAAGATTGTTACCCCCCAAGGGATGCCTCACTTAGAGTTTTTTCTTCAACCGTTCCGCTTTTTTGTGGTAGTCACTTGTTTCCGCTACCCTTTCTACATACGTCAGCGCTTCGTCGTGATGCCCCAATCGCCACCAGGCTACGGCAGCAAAATAACAGGCATCGCCCGCAAATACAGACGACCCGTCGGCAATCGGCTCCAGATCGGTCAATGCCTGGCGGTACTGGGCTTGTCCGAGATGACTGAGACCGCGGTAATACCGGTATCGCACGATGGTCGTATCGTCCGTTATCAACGGGTCCAACAACGTGATGCTCGTTTGGTAGTTGCCGCTGTTGAACGCCGAGGCTGCCTGCTGATAAGTGGAATCCGCACCCCCATCCCGGGTCACCGATGTAGCCATCTCGGGCAATTGTTCGAAATCCGGCGCAAAGAGCCCGAGGTAGTTAAACACGACCAATAAGCAGGCGGCAGCCGCAACAACCGGCAGCAGGAGCCGGATGACCCCCGGCTTCTTCCTTGGCACGTCCGCTTCGTGGGCCGTACGTGCCTGCCGCAAAGTCGCTTCCAAAGCGGGCACACCGGCTTCAGCAGCCTGGTGCTTCGTGATGATATCCCGCAATTCACGCTGCAACGCCAGCTCCTCCCGAAGCGCCTTGTCTGTTTCCAACTGCCGTTCGAAAGCCAGCCGCTCGTCTGCCGTAAGCGTACGGTCCAAATAATCCTGAATCTGTTCAAAAAATGCTGCCATGATCAATTTCGTTTAAACAGGGGATGTGCCTTCACTAATCGCCCCAATTGCGCCATACATTCACTTTTCTTCTTGCGCAGGTAAGCATAGGTCAGTCCCAGCCGGTCGGCTACCTGTTCCTGGTGCTCCTTGCCCATGCAGGCCTGGATGATTTCCCGGCACCGATCGCCCATATTGGCCAGCACCTGCATCACCGTATGCTCGCGCTCCAACTGATCGGCATGCCGGTCAGCTTCGGCTTTATCGTCCTTATCTAGGTTAAATCCATCATCGATCGATTTTGTTACCGGGCTGGATGCCCTTTTTTTCAACACATTCAGCCATTTGCGCTTGCAGATGGTCACGAGGAACGCCTCGAATGGACAAGTGAGCACAAACTGGCCATCGGCACTCATCCGGTAGATGTCTACCAATGCTTCCTGCATCATGTCGGCTGCATCCGCTGCGTCGCCACTGTTGTATTGGATCATGCGGGTGATTTTGGATGCATATAACCGGTAAATTTCGACGATACCGCGGTTGTCGTTTTGCTGTAGGTAGGTGATAAATCGTTGGTCGGGATGCATCATACAGGCAATAAAAACCGTAAAAATAAAAATTTTCCTTACTTTTCGGGCACAAAACTAAAACGTGAAGGGACGAAAATACTACTTATGAGCAAAAATCTATACACCACTATTTGCTTCCTGTTCGCCCTTGCAGCATCTGCGTTTGCTTCCGGAGCGGATACCGTGGAAGCACGCATCGACCTCGATTTTGCAGGGAACCGGGCGCTGTTCAGGCCCGACCTGCCGGAGCTGGCCGGCATACCGGGTGGCCGTGCACCGTTTTATACCTACCTGTGGGACTTTGGCGACGGGCATTTCAGCATGGAAGAAGCGCCGGAACACCAGTATACCGAGCCGGGTGAGTACGAAGTGACACTCTACACGGTGAGCAACTACGATAATGGCCCCCGGCCTAAGCGGCCAACTCGGAAAATCAAGGTCGATTCGTCCAAAGTCGCCCCGAAAACCGTAGCCTCGGGAGCCGAGCAGCATTTTTTTGGCCCGGACGGCACATTCAAGCTCACCAAGAATGCCGATGCGTTGCCCGGGGAGGATATGGTGGTCATCGCTGGTATCCAAACCGGGGAAAAAGGGACCGTGTTCCTGCTTACCAACGAGAAAGTCTTCGGCCCCGAGGGCTTTGCCTTTGCCGGGCAGTCTACCTACAACGGTGAGCGGGTCATTCCGATTAACGATTCCCGGACGTTGGAGGGCCTGTGGGCCAATGTGCCAAGCGTGTCGGTCACGCAAAGCGGGAGCCCGGATTACGGTCTGTTTGAAGAGGTGGCCTTTACCGGCAATGAGGCGGTCGATTATTTTGCAGACCTGTATGGCAGTTATAAAACCGTTACCGGATACGAGGTAGACGGTAGTGCCGATGCCCAGTTTTCACTCATCAACCTGGACATCACGCCCGAAATGCTGGCCGATACGAATGCGATGGTGACCATCACCGGCGTGTTTATACCCGAAAAAGGCCCGGCCCGGGTACATCGGTTGGATGTGCCGGTCGTGACCTCGCACGATCCCAACAAAATGTCCTTAAAACATTCCCGGATGAACTACCGGGCATTGGCCAAGCGCAAAGCGCTCACCTATAAGGTGCAATTCCAGAACGATGGCGAAGGCGATGCCAAAAACATCCGGCTGGAGGTGAAGTTGCCGGATGTACTCGATCTGTCGACTATCGAGCTGCTCAACTTGTACCCGCAATGCGACACTTGCCTCACCGAGCAAAGTATGGGCTGCTATCGTTATGAAATCCGGGGTGAGGACATGCTGGTATTCCATTTCAAAGATATTGCACTGCCGGGATCGAAAGCATCCGATGTACATGATAAAGATAGCACCCGCGGCTTTATCCGGTTCCGTATCCAACCCAAAAAGAAGTTGCCGAACCGGGCGTTCAACGGACAGACGCATATTTTCTTTGATAAAAACGACCCCATTACCACCAATTTCGCAACAGGGCGGTTCCGCAAAAGCCTTTCGCCCATCGTGTTTGCCGGATACCATCAGTTCCTCGGCCGACCGGATGCATGGCGTGGCGATGGGGCATCGGTCAATCCGGGGATGTTGTTCGGCGTTGGCCTCGCACCGCTGGCGCCCTACCGGAAGCTGTACTGGCAGGTGGAGTTGTATGCCAACACGTACCGGGCCGAGTCGGCGGTACGTGATATCCCCGAGGAGGGGGCCATTGAAATTCCGGTGGAATGGAGCGACCGGCTTGAACCGATGCCTTACTTCAGTTATGACCGGCAGGCGGCCTCCCGGTTCCTGCAGCTGCGTGTGGTGCCGCTGCACATCCGGTATAACTTCAACAGCCTGGTATCTGCCGGGGTGGGCGCGCTGGTGGAAACCGCTATCAATACCTCTTATCGGGAAACCCGCACCTACCATGTACAAAGTGATCCCGATATGGTGGAAGTGGAGCGGCTTCATACGACCGACCGGCTCCCCAGAGGTCGGCTGTACGTGCAGCCGTTCGTTGATGTCAACGTGGGACTTACCTACCTGGGGCCCGTAGCCGGACTGCGCTATGTGTATGGTGCGGGGCAAGGGCAAGCTACCCACCTGTATGTGGCCTGGCGCTTCTGACCGTGATGAGGTGGTTGCTTCATACGACCCTGCTCGGGGTTGCTTTTACGGCTTGCCAGTCGGCCGGACCTCCGGTTACCCACGTAGAAGAAGCACCAACGGTTACCATCGATGAGGAAGGCCTGCTGGATGTACTGGATACGCTGGGGACCATTGCTTATGACCATCCGGAACGCTTCATCCATCATCCGGATTCGTTCATCAATTTGTTGCCCCGACAACCCACTTCCCCGGAAGGCAAGGAGCTATACGCCTGGCTGCTACTCAATATCGGCTATGCCCTCCGCGAGCATGGCCGGATACGCGAAAGCATCCGGTACTATGAGACGGCATTGACGTATTGTGCTGGCGAACAACTGACGGAGCCCGACCGGGTACTGTATATCGCCAAACCGCTGGGTAACCTCTACACGCAAGTGGGTGACCTGCAAAAGGCGCTGCACATCCAACTGGAAGCGATACGGCTCACGGTCGGTCAGCCCGCCCAACAGGCAGCACTCTACAGCAACTTGGCTATTGTTTACCAGCAACTGGGCCAACCCGACAGTGTGTTGCAGACCTGTAAAAGCGGTTTGGCTTACCTCCACCCGACCGACCGACAGGCGGCCTTGCTCTATAACACCTTGGCACGTTGCTATCAGGAAATCGGTGAGGCAGATAGTGCCCGCATGGCTAACACAAGGGCGTTGGCCTTGCTGTCGGGCGGGTCCTTGCAGGGCGACACGGTGCTCTGGTATACAGAAGCGCTCCACCAGCGGGCATCACTGGCTGCGGGTCAACACCAAGTGGGGGCTGCGCTCGGCGATGTCAACCGTGCCGTTGCCCTGATGGATACCTATTTCCCGACCAGCAAGTCACGTGAAAAAGCTAAGTATTACTATATGCGGGGCAATTTACACCGACTCGGTCGCCGACCCACCGAGGCCCGCGCTGATTTCGAGCGTGTGCTTCACCAGCTCGGGGCTACGGAAGGCCGGTTGCCGCCCGATTACACCATTACGGATGCGTTGTGGGGCCTGGCTCGTGTACACGCGGCGCCTGATTCGGTAATCCACTACTACACTTCGGCGCTGGAGCACGCTTACTATACCCAACAGTTGATTACCAGTAAAGCGAGCCATTACCAGAACTCGGCCTGGAACAGAACATTGCTGCAGGAAGGGCTGGCCTCCCTCCACGAAGCGTATGCCCTGGAAACACATCCGGCGGGGAAGCAAGCGCTCGCGTTACGGATGCTTTGGGTCATCGAACTTTCCAAGGGGCGGCAACTCCTACAAGAGGTGAGCCGGACAAATCGGTGGGATACCGCCGAGCGGGACGACCTCCGGGAAAGCCGGCAGCGGCTGCAATACCTCTACGGCCAGCTGGCTTCGGCAACGGACTCCGTACAACGCGCCGGATACCAACGCCAGATTGCCGAAACGGCATTCCAACTGCAACTTGCCGAGCAGCATTTCGACCGGGATTTCGCACCCCCGGCTATGGCCGACTTCCATCACTTTGTGGAGCACATCCCGGATTCCAGGATGCCCATCAGCTATTTCATGCCCGATAGTGGTTTGGCATTGGCGGTATACCGGGCCGACGGGGAATACCATGTTCATGCAATCGACCATGTGGAACAGGTCGTACAACACATCGGGCGCTTCATGCAGGGTTACTTCCACAGCGGGCCTGATGCCTACGAGAACGACCCGCATGCATACCAACAGCAAGCTCACGCCCTCCGTGAAACACTACTGCCATTCGTCGGCGAACAGCCTCATCGTGAACTCATCATTTCCCTGGACGGTATCCTGTTTACGCTGCCTTTTGATGCACTGATGGCGGACGGTCAATTCCTGGCGCAGACCCACCCGGTTAGCTATACCTATACGTTGTTGCTCAACCAGCGCCATACGCGCGGCACGAGCTTCCAGCCGGATATCCGTTGTTTTGCCAAATCGGACTATGGGGGTGAGCTACCTGACCTGCCTTCCGTGGCAGCCGAAAAGCAGCTGTTGGCCGATCGTTTCCACGGCCGGGTAATGGAGGGAAGCGCATTGACCGACGCCGCCCTACTGGATGCACTCGAACACGGATCATTGCTACACATCGCCGCACATGCCGTAACAGGAAACAACGCTTCGCCTTACCTTGCCTTCGACCAGCCCTTTACGTTGGATAAATTGCGTTACGCCATCACCCAATCCCCATTGGTCGTCCTGTCTGCCTGCCATACGGCCGCAGGCGTCGCCGTTCAGGCCGAAGGGTTGGAAAGCCTCAACAAAGCGTTCATCAGTAAAGGGGTAATGGGTGTCATTGCGGCGTATTGGCCGGTGGATGATGCCACCATGCCGCAGTTCATGGAGTCGTTTTACGAACAGTTGGCCAATCACCACATCCCCTCGTTGGCCCTCGCCCGTGCCAAGCAACGTTACCTTCAAAAAGCTACACCCGCACATCGAAACCCTTGGTACTGGGCAACCCTCAATTACACCGGGGTGGAAACCCGGATTATACTGCCCGGCCGATCGCGATGGCACTACCCATTGGTTGGCCTCGGCGTGGTGTGCCTGCTGGGCCTCGGATGGTGGTGGTACCGGCGCAGGAAAAACAAAGACAAGATATAGTAATAAAAAAAACGGCCCCGACCACTGTCGGGACCGCCCGCATTCAACAGGTACTGTTTGCTATCGTTAACTGATCAATAGCTCAACACCTGTATCTCCGTCCGCCTGTTCGTCTGGTGCAGTTCCTCTGGGCAATCCACCCCATTCCCACAGTCGTTCAGCAGGCGGGTTTCACCATAGCCGCGGGCTACCATCCGGTTCCGGTCGATGCCTTTGCGGACAAGGTAAACGACGGCCGCATCCGCACGGCGTTGCGAAAGGCGCAGGTTGTAGGAGTCGTTACCCCGACTATCGGTATGCGACGATAACTCAATCCGTAATGTAGGATTTTGCTGCATAATGTTGGCCACATTGTCCAATACGCGTGCCGCATCAGGCCGGATATCACTTTTGTCAAAATCATAGAGAATGTTCTTCAGTACCCAGCTTGCGCCTTCCTCCAGGTCACTCACCCCCAACTTGAGTGTCACGTACAGCGTCTTGCTGCGATCCAGCCCCATCGTTGTTACCCGCTCCGTCTGCGAATATTTCCCGGCCTGGTTAGCCACCACATTGTAGTCGGCCCGCTGATCCAGCTGGTAAATGAATTTACCCTCGCCGTCAGACACCTGGCTCATGTTCGCATCCGTTCCTTCATTGGTCAGTGTGGTGTTGATCCCCGCCAGCTTGCGGTCACTGTTGCCATCCACCGTTTCGCCGATCAGCGTGAAACGCGGGTCATCGTGCAGTAACTCCTTATAAATGGTGGTACCCCCGGCGGCAAAGTCGGCCTCCGTCAGCACCACCGCGGTGGTCCGGATACCGTTCTTCTCGCCACCGATGCGGTACTCGCCGCTATTCGCACCCACGAGCCGCTCGGCCTCGCCATTCGCATTGGTGATGGACACCCATTCTCCCTCGGAACCATCGATCACCACCTTCACCCCGCTTAGCGCCAGTCCGGTTTGCTTGTCTTTCACCACCACCAGCACGTCCTTTGCCTGCTGCTGCACATGCAGCGGCTCCGGTGCCTTTTCCACCACCGGAGCAACCGGATGTTCCAACGGTGTGCGCGGCTTGCGTTTGCCAAATGTGTATTTCACGCCCACCGTCATGTTTACCGTCTGCGTATATGTGCTCCGTGCTGCTGTACGGTCGGTATAATGGTCATAACCGTCTTTAACGAACATACCCGGCGTAATCGGAAGTACCTCTTCCCGTTCCTCGATGAAGAAGTCGCTGTCCTTGCCCCCAAATTGCCGGCCAAAGGTCGACAGGTAGTCGCCCTGCACAAACACACTCCAGTTAGGGCTCAGCGCATAGTTGAATCGCAGACCGCCTACACCCATCCAGGCCCAGGCGTGATTGGCCGCATTGGCTGAAGCGCGCACCAGCAACGTATCCGTCCGCAAGCCGGGGGGCGTTTGCTCATCCTCCACCGTATACACCAGGTGCCGCTGGTAGTCGGGGAACTGCTGGTAAAGCACGCCGCCCTTCACGAAGGCCTCCAGGCTGAACTTACCCGCCGTAAACTGGTAAGTAGGCCCCACAGCCAGCCCGAAATGGCGAAAACGCTTCGCATTGTTATAGGTTGTCGCGAGGTAGCCGTTGTCAAAAATCAAGCTGTCGCGCCCCCATAACGGGTGCTGTAGCATGCGGGCATCCAAACCCAGGCCGAAACTGCCGTCACCGAAATAATGGTCGGCAAACACCCCACCCACATAACCCAGGTTGGCCCGGGCGGTATCCCCGTGGTAATTGCCCAGGGTGGCGCTGGCGCCACCGAATACCCCCACCTGCCAGGGATGGCGCTCCTGTGCCTCAGCTGGCAGAAGAGCCGCGACCGATAATACCAGGGCTAATACCGTTATCCATGCTTGTTGTGTAAACTTTTTCATAATCGTTGAATTTTGTTGAACCATATTTTGGAGGTATATCAACCCACCGCCAGAAATGTTACCCTCATTCCTTGCCTTTGCTAAACATTAGAAATTCGCCATCTTGGAGCTCTGGAGTTGATTCATGTACGGAAACAAATACTTAACCGATGGCCACGGATAATATTACATGACCGCCTTATGGAAAAAGGAGGTTGTTTGTCGGGCCAGAAAATTGCATTTTCGTGGTGTGGAGATAAAGCAGCTCGTCGTTGTCGTTATGGTGCAGTTGTGTGGTTTGATAGTGCACGCCCAGGAAGATACCGTATGGTTGGAAAAGGGGAAAGTGCGCTGGCACCAATCGGCACAACCGCCTATGAAGCTATCGGTAGAAACAGCTTGGAACGACTTGCTCTCGGAAGGGGTGTATCGCTGTCCGCTAGCCGACTTCAAAGCCGATGAACAAGGGGTAATGACTTTCCGGGTGGACGACGACGGGGTGTTGGACGGTAGGTTGGTCATGAGTTATGAACGGGAGGACGTGGAGCTGGTAATTACACTGGAAAATGGCTATTACCACGGCGACGTGACAGGCACGAAGAGGGGGGCACCCGTCCACCGGGCGGTATTTGAGCAGGGGGAACTGGTACAGGAAACGGCCTACAGTCCGCAGGGAGTGGCGATTTTCCAAGAAAACAAAAAAGACTTCAGTTGGGTGCAGCGGGATACCACGGGAGCACTTGTGGCTCGGCAGTATGTATTGCAGCAGCATGATACCTTGCTCGTGGTAAAGGAAAACTACCGTGCGGGTCGGTTGGTTGAAAAGCATACCATGGCTCAGAAAGCCCCTTCGCCCACCAAGCAGTCTGAATATGTGTATACCGAGATGGCACGTTATGACGAACAGGGGAATCTGGAACGATTGACTATCGATCGGCCCGAAGATGCGCCCGCCGGCACACCCTATCATGAAGTGAAGCTATTCAATACCGATGGCATACTGGTACGGGAAGAAAGGACGTATTCAGGCGAGCAGGGCGGACGGGTTGTGAAGCGACGGTTGGTAGACGGTGAATGGATGGAGGAGGTCGACGATAATCGCCCAGATGCTGTTTCGATGGATGCTGTTATCAACGGAAACGACTGATGAAAGCTATTGCCTTCATAATAATAGCCCTGCTGACGCTCGGATGCCAGGCACCGCGGATGGTGTTCCGGGAGGCGGAGGCAGGTCCTCAGGTAGTCCGGAAATACGGTGAACAGGCATTGGCTTTTACTGTGCCGCAATATAGTGTGGTGGCTTTCAGGCCCAATGCCGACGACGATACGTACAATGGCCGGGAAACGGCAGCGCAACGGAGATCGGTGAACCAACTGATTCACTTTTTCGGTGGCGCTATAACGGCAGACTGCCCCATATTTACCCTGGAAGATGAGCCGGGTTATGTAGCAGATGCCGTTGATGCGGTAAACGAGCGACAGAAAGTCCGGAAGGTGGCGCAGGGTCATATCCGTTATGTGAACCAAACGGGTACATACATCTTTGATAACCGACCGGACGACCGTAAAAAACCGTACGGGGTGGTTGTTTCGAATGGTATTGACGCTCCCCGTGTGTTCTGGGGTACGCAGCATTACCTGAAACGGGTAAAGCGCGTGTTCGGCATCGTCGGCTATGCCCAATTTCAGGACAGCGTTTCCGTCCGGGATTCGTTGCGCGATGCCCCGGCCGCTGATATGCCGGCGGTGAATCCGCAATCGGCATTACATAGCCTTATCCGGCAATCCCTTACCATTAAGGAACGAGAGCAGCGCGGAGAGCCCATAAGCGTGGACAGCGTAATAGCGGAGATGAATACGTTATTACAGCAGGGAGCCCGGGTAGATGAGGAGCAATTGTTGCTGCTGTTTGTACGTGATGGGGGCGGATGGTCGGCCGTTACGCATCCCGCCGTTCTCCAGAATCTGTTGGGGCATTACCTGGACGGCCCGGGTAACATGGAAGATAAAACACAGCTCTTTAGCCGCTTGCTGTGCCAGGCGATCCTAGTCAGCGATCCGGGTATCGTTGAGTTGCTGATCCGTATAGGTGCAAATCCGCGGGAAAAGGTGATAAAGGAAGCCTTTCACGGCATTGCACCGGACTATTTTCCTACTTATGAGACCATGCGGCTGCTGGAAGAGGAGCTGGGTGTCGATCTATACCGGTTATGTCGGGTTACCCCGTTGTGGTGGTTGGTGCTGGAGCGCGCATACCATCCCAATCGGCGCAATGCCGATGTGCTGGCCGAAGAAATGCGGAAGCGGGTGGACGACGCAGGAAAAGTTTGCAACGTAAAAATTGACTACGGTTACCTGCTCGACCCGGAGATCTACCCGGCTGACCTGACGGCTTGGGAGCTGGCAGAGAAATACGGTGACGAGGAGGTGCTTGCCTATAAAAAAGATGGAGGTAATTGATTTTATATAAAAACCTATCTTTGTTTGCGCTACACTACCTAATTAAGCGATGATAAAAACAGTTGTTATAGAAGATGAAGCCGCCATCCGGAAAGAAATCGAATGGTTGGTTGATAAACATGCAGATATCGAAGTCGTTGGCGTGGCCGGCAGCGTAGCGCAGGGAGCAGCAGTGATTGCCGATAAACAACCGGACCTCTTGTTGCTGGATATTCAACTGACGGATGGCAATGCGTTTGATTTACTGAATCAACTCGGCGAAACGCCCTCGCAGGTCATTTTTATCACCGCGTACGATCACCATGCCATCCATGCCATTAAATACGGCGCATTGGACTACTTGCTTAAGCCGGTGGATGAGGAAGAGTTGGACCACGCGTTGGAAAGGGTTCGTGCCAGCTTAGCTGCGCAACCGACCGACGGTGGATCCATTCAGCAACAGCTGCATGCCGCGGAAGTACAAATGACCAGGGAACCGGAGGAAAGCAATAAGGTTACCTCACTCGATGACCAGATCGTATTGCATACCCTGGAGTACCTCCAGTTGTTACAAATCAAGGATATCATCTATTGCAAGAGCGAAGGGAGCTATACGACGTTTGTACTGCACGATAAGCGTGAGATCATGGTGTCCAAGCCGTTGAAATTCTATGCCGAGTTGCTGCCTGAAAAATGGTTTATCCGCCCGCACCAATCGTACCTGCTCAATCTGCTGTTTGTGGATCGGTATGTTAAAACAGGGTATATTTATTTGAAAGACGGTAGCCAGATTCCGGTTTCGGTCCGCAAAAAGGAGTACGTACTGCAGCGATTGGTGCAGCGGTGATTTATGAACTATTCAGCATTTCTTTTCGGTACGTTGTTCGCCTTCCTGCTCGGTGGGTGCCAGCCTGCCTCGCAACTTGACGACCACGCCGGTCAGCGCCGGCAAAAGGGGTTGGTCGCCCTCAAGGAAGCGGAAGCCGAAGCGCGGCAACTGGACGGTCCGCAGCATCGCATTGCTTTTTGGAAGGACCTGCTTTTAGCACCGCCATTTGCCGCAGATTCGGTCTTACAGGCAAAGATCCACTACCAATTGGCTGGTGTCTATTATTCAACGAACAACATGGATTCCATCAAGTGGCACATGCGCCGCGCCTGGTCGCTGATTGAGCGCGAGGAAGGTGTTGAAGAGATGCTCGTGCTGTTTAACGTGGGCGAAGGCAACATCGCCACACATGAACAGCTTATCCACCAAGCCAACTATTACTACAATCTGGCGGTCAGCCTGATGGAGCAAACCGACCCGGCGGCCTTGTCGCTCACCCATCCGCAGCGGGCGATGATCTACCTGGCAGCAGCGCAGTCCGATGCCGGTTTGCATCAGTACGAAAGGGCTATAGCGCGCAACCAGACAGCGGTCCGGCTGCTATTTGCTGATACGACCGTCAATGCACGCCTGCTCTCGCGCGCTTATGATCAACTGGCATCCGATTTTCTGAATCTGTCGGAAAAAAGATTGGATTCGGCATGGGTGTATATCCAGCGGATGGATACATTGGCCCAACAATATCCCGAAGCGGTGATGCCCCGCTTTCGCTACGACCGCAAAGCACTATATTATAGTGATGTTGGCAATCTGGACTCGTCCATCTATTATCACCGTGCCATCCTGCACATCGATGAAAACCGGGTGAAGGCAGGCCAGGCATCCCCAACGGATTATGCAAACCTGTTCAAAGACCTGATCAATCTTGCCGACCGCTTCATCCGGATTCGGCAACTCGATAGCGCTTCCCACTATTTGCATGAAGGCGCCCGCTTTGCCGAAGAACACGGCGAGTACCTTTCAATGAAGGACGACATACTCCATCGCGAAACGCTGGTGGGCTTTTACTTTGCCAGCGGCCGATACAGCGCGGCCTATGCTGAGCACCAAAGCCTGCTGGAAGCTACGCGGAAATTGAATGAGAACAAATATGCACAGGCGGTTGCCGAGATGTCGGCAATCTACGAGCTCCAGGCGAAGGAAAAGGCTATTTTGGAATTGAACCGTGAGGTGGTCGTCAAAGAAGGGGAACTGGCCCGGAATCGGTTGTGGTTAATTATTACCACGCTTTCGGCCTTGCTGGCGATCGCAATTGTACTGATTTTGAATGTCAACCGCAAGCAACGCAAGTTGCGGGCAGAAGCCGAGCGGGAACGGCTGCAGCGCCACGCCATCGAACTGGAACAACGCCTGCTGCGCACCCAGATGGAGCCGCATTTTATTTTCAATACGTTAGGGGCATTACAAAGTTATATCCGGCTGGATGAAAAGGGAAAGGCGCTGAAGTACCTCAAAAATTTCAGCAGGCTGCTCCGCAACAGTCTGGAATTATCGCGGGAAAACCTCGTGCCGTTGGCAGAAGAGCTGGAAACGTTGGCATACTACCTGGCGCTCCAGCGGATGCGTTACGAAGAAAGGTTCGACTACCGTATTGATTATCATGATATCAATCAGGAGGAGCTGCGCGATTGGCTCATTCCTCCGATGCTCATACAGCCTTTTGTGGAAAATGCTATTGTCCATGGGATAGATGGTAAGCAGGAAAACGGTCAAATAGACGTCCTCGTATCGTGGGGACCTGATAGGAATGGGGTGATGGTAACCATTACCGATAATGGGCCCGGCATCCATGTAACCACCAAAACCCGGGGCACGGTACCTAAGAAAAAATCCCTTTCGACAGCTATCAGTAGGGAACGCTTGGAAATGTTTAAACAAGGGCAAGGAATGGCTTTTGGTGTTGAGGTTATCGATATGAGCGCTCATTTGCATAATATACAGGGTACCTTGGTGAAACTGCACATTCCTGTTTTTCGGGAGTTTTAAGGAGGTAGCCGTTGAGGATTTGATCCGTATATTAGATGGCCGATAGCGTATAGTTCCGACTAAACTAACAAAAAAGGAAAGTCTATGGTTCGACTTTCCTTTATAAGTAGCCCCTATCGAACAGATATTGAACTCTTTTTTAGAAGATTTGGCACGTTT
>CAZTJY010000062.1:0-23741 GCA_964613725.1 uncultured Parapedobacter sp.
AAAACGACTGGAACGAGATCCGGATTGTAGCCAAAGGCAATCAACTGGAGCACTATATCAACGGCACCCTCATGAGTAAGGTAGTCGACGACGATGTCGCCAACAGGAAGCTGGAAGGCGCACTCGGGTTCCAAGTGCATGTGGGCCCGCCCATGAAAATAGCATTCCGGAACATCCGGCTGAAACAACTTGATTAGTTCAGATTAAACGATTTTGTTATGCCCACCATTCAAAATAAGACAGCGAAACGACCCATAAGCATCAATTATGTCGATTACGGTGCTGGACAGCCGATCATCCTTATCCATGGGTGGCCGCTGAGCCTTAAAGCATGGGAAAGGCAAATCACCGCGCTGGTAGAAGGAGGTTATCGGGTAATCGCTTACGACCGGCGGGGGTTCGGCCAATCCGACGCCCCGTGGGAAGGGTATGACTACGACGCGCTGGCCAGTGACCTGCATGCGCTGGTCACGCAGTTAGACCTCCAACAGGTCAACCTCGTCGGCTTTTCAATGGGTGGTGGCGAAGTAATCAGGTACCTCACCCGGTACGGTTCGACGAAAATCAACAAAATTGCGCTCGTTGCATCGATTATTCCTTTGGTTAAACAAAAAGACGATAATCCCGATGGCGTACCCGAGGCCGGACTCCAAGACATCTTGCGCGCATTGGAAACCGATCGGCTGCACTTTTTGTCCAACTTCCATCCTGCTTTCTATAATTATAAAAACGATGGCCAGCCCGTGAGCGAGCAACAATTGAAATACGATTTCAGCATCTCGTCGCATGCCGCTCCCCACGCCACGATCGGCGCGGCCAAAGCATGGATGGACACGGACTTCCGTTCGGAATGTACACAACTGACCGTACCGACATTAATCATCCACGGAAAAGCCGATGAGACGGTTCCCATTGCCACGTCTGCCTACCAAGCAGCGGCGCTGATCCCGAATAGTAAACTCGTGGTTTATGACGACGCCCCCCACGGGCTGAACATTACCCACGCCGACCAGCTAAACAATGATCTATTGGACTTCTTCAAATAGCAGTAATTTTATGGTTGTTTTCGCACCCAAAAATTCCGTAATCGGATTTTTTGTAGTAGGTTTGCAGCCTTTTAGCAATTGAATGTTTACATCGGAAACGCTGCGGGAGGAATTGTCCAAACCCAAGCAAATTGTTATTACCACACACCACAAACCCGACGGAGATGCGTTGGGCTCTTCGTTGGCGGTATACCATTGGCTTAAAGCCAAAGGTCACACCGTCCATGTCGTGGTGCCGTCCGATTTCCCGGCTTTTCTGGACTGGATGCCGGGGCGCGAGAACATCATGGTATACACCGCAAACAAAGCGGATAACGACGTATTGATTGCAAATGCCGACATCATATACTGTCTAGACTTTAACGGACTATCACGCATCCATGCAATGGCCGATCGTGTAAAAAGTGCACGTGCAGTAAAAATCATGATCGACCACCACTTGGACCCCGAAGGGTTCGACGACTATCGTCATTGGGATAGCAACGCTGCGGCAACCGCCCAATTGGTGTATGATTTTATGGTTCACGTGATGGGCGACCACGATGCCATCACACCGGATATCGCCACGTGCCTGTATACCGGCATCATGACCGATACCGGCTCCTTTAGATTCCAGACCACCACCCCATCCGTGCACCTTATTGCTGCCGATCTGATTACATTGGGCGCTAAAAACTGGGAAATACATGAACAGGTGTACAACAGCTATACGGAGAACCGCCTGAAGTTCCTCGGTTTCTGTTTGGTAAACCGCCTCGAAGTGCTGCACGAATACCGAACAGCCCTTTTCAGCGTGTCGCGCCAAGACTTACTCCGGTTCCATATCTCCACGGGCGATACCGAAGGGCTGGTTAACTACGCGCTGGCGATCAGTGGCATGAAGCTTGCCGCCTTAATCGTCGACCGTACCGATCAGGTAAAATTATCACTGCGGTCTGTGGGCGATTTTCCCTGCAATGAGCTATGCCGGGACCACTTCAACGGCGGCGGGCATCGCAACGCCGCGGGCGGGAATGCGAATGAACCACTCCCCGTTGTCGTACAAAAGTTCAAAGATTTATTACCGGAATACAAAACACGCTTAATACAATAATTAAATCTCATACAAAACATGAAGAAATCAATTTTTAGTTTAGGGCTTGCCATAGCGATACTCGGTAGCGCCTGCCAGCAGTTCGAGAAGGGAGAAGGTGGCCTACAATACAAGATCGTGAAGGATAACGGTCAGCCCAAAGCCCAAACAGGCGATCTGCTTTCGGTGAACCTGACCGTCACGACGGATAGGGACTCCCTGCTGTCCAGCACGTACAAAATCGGCTTGCCCCAGATCATCAACATCGCTGCCGACTCCATGCCGGGGCTTTATCCGGGTGACTACAACTCGATGTTCCGTATGTTGGGTGAAGGCGACAGCGCGATTTTTAAGCTCGACCTCGATACCATGGCAGCCAAAACAATGCAACCCAAGCCGGATTTTGCCGACAAATACGTGACGTTCAATATCAAGGTAAACAAGCACTTCAAAAAGGGTGACCTGACCGACAGCGCCCTGTATGCCGAAGTGAATACGTATTTTGATGCAGAGATTGAAAGATTAAAGACATCAGAAGAAGGAAAAATCAACAGCTACATCAAGGAAAACAATCTTGAACCACTGAAAACAGCGTCAGGACTGCAATACATCATTGAAGAGGAAGGCACAGGTGAAAAGCCGGTTGCAGGCGATACCGTCCAAGTGCACTATACCGGTGCACTGGTCGCTACCGGAGATGTGTTCGACACTTCGGTGAAAGAAGTGGCCGAAAAACACAAAATATTCAATGCCATGCGGCCTTACGAACCCGCAAAATTCGCTATCGGCGTGCGTCAGGTTATCCCGGGTTGGGACGAAGGGTTGTTATTGCTCCCCAAAGGAAGCAAGGCGAAGCTCATCATCCCTTCTGAGCTGGGTTATGGTGAACGCGGCGATGGGCGTGGTGTGATTCCACCATTTGCCCCGTTGGTGTTCGATATCGAGTTAATCGATGTCATCAAACCTGTGACACCAGACTCCGCGGCACAGGATAGCAACGGAGAATAATCTCAAGACGCCCTTCCAACAAGAAGGGCGTTTTTGTTTTACAGCACATCGCGGCTTGATTTTGATAGGTGAGTTAGCTAAGTTTGTAGCGGCCCCTACGATTGAC
This sequence comes from uncultured Parapedobacter sp., assembly GCA_964613725.1. Lineage (GTDB taxonomy): Bacteria > Bacteroidota > Bacteroidia > Sphingobacteriales > Sphingobacteriaceae > Parapedobacter. The sequence continues at coordinate 3,233 of CAZTJY010000062.1, forward strand.
TATGGAACTTACGGATACGCACACCCACCTCTATTATCTTTACGGCACCCCCGAATTGGCGGCGCAGATGCAGCGGTGCGCTGATAATGGCGTAAAATATTGCCTGCTCCCCAACGTCGATGATGAATCCATTAGAAAGGTGCTGGGTACCGTGGCCTCATATCCCGATAACTGTTTTGCGATGTTGGGACTACACCCCTGCGATGCCAAGTCGGATTATAGACAAAAGCTGGACGTGATTGCGAAGGCAATTTCCACCACTGAAATCTACGGCATTGGCGAAATAGGCATTGACTTGCATTGGGACAAAACGACCCTGCCCTTGCAACAAGATGCCTTCCGAATCCAAACGGGGTGGGCGAAAGAGCTGGGTCTACCCGTTTCCATCCATTGCCGCAATGCGTTCGATGAACTATTCGACCTGCTGGAAGAAGTGCAAGACGGACGGTTGACAGGTGTCTTGCACTGCTTTACAGGAAACGCTGAACAGGCCCAAAGGACCATCGACCTAGGCCTACACCTGGGCGTTGGCGGCGTGTTGACCTACAAAAATTCGGGCCTCGATGCGGTGGTGGCAGCGCTGGATCTACGGCATGTCGTATTGGAAACCGACGCACCCTACCTGGCGCCCGTACCCCACCGTGGAAAAAAGAATGAAAGCAGTTACCTGCTGCATATTGCGCAGAAAGTAGCAGATTTGCATGGCCTTTCGGTCGACACCGTAGCGGCGATAACGACGGAAAATGCTAAACGGATATTCGCTTTTTAAGCTTCCGCATTGGATACGCTAACACTAACTAAATGAACAACGTCTTCGTAATCTATACGGGTGGCACCATCGGAATGGTTAAAGATGAACGGGATGGCACATTCATGCCCTTTGACTTCAACCTGATTGCCAAAAACATCCCCGAGCTTGCCCGACTTAATTATAACCTTACGGTTCACTCGTTTACTCCTATCATCGACTCATCCAATATGCAGCCTGCAGTATGGGTCGAGATGGCCAATATCATCAAATCACATTACGACGCATACGACGGCTTCGTAATCCTCCACGGGTCCGACACGATGGCCTTTTCAGCCTCGGCATTAAGTTTCATGCTCGAAGGATTGCAGAAGCCGGTCATCCTTTCGGGCTCTCAATTACCCATTGGCGAAATACGCACCGATGCCCGGGAAAACCTAATCACAGCATTGGAGTTGGCGTCGGCAAAGAAGAAGGATAAGTCGCTCATCCATGAAGTATGTATTTTCTTCGACAACAAGCTCTTCCGTGGGAACCGTTCATTCAAATACAATTCTGCGAAATTCGAAGCATTCCGATCGCCGAATTACCCGGTGCTGGTAGAAGCGGGCGTACACCTCAAATACAACCGTGAGGCTTTGTTGGATAACAGCGGCAAGGAGTTTACCCTGCACACGGCGCTAGACAATGCGGTATCGGTGCTTAAGTTGTATCCCGGTATCAGCCCGGAAGTCGTACGTGGCGTACTGGAATCGCCTGCACGGTCAGTCATCATGGAAACGTTCGGATCGGGAAATACCACCACCAACCAGTGGTTCCTCGACCTCGTCGACAGCGCCATACGCAAGGGAAAAAACATCCTTAACATCTCGCAGTGCAAGGTGGGTAGTGTAGAATTGGGACGCTATGAAACCAGTAAATATTTAAAGGAAATGGGGGTAATCAGTGGGTACGACATGACCTTCGAAGCCGCGGTGACCAAACTCATGTACCTGCAAGGGGAATTTGACCAGCAAAGTGACGTGGCCTATTGGGCCGAACAGAACCTTCGGGGAGAGATGACCATATAAACCACCGACTACGAACGGAAATCTTCGGTACCCAACGCGTCCGCGACGACAAACGTACTTCCCCCGATGAATATCAGGTCAGTTGTCGACGCCGACTGCCTCGCAGCGGTAAGCGCATCGCCCACCGTAGTAAATGCATCACCAGCTAAGCCATAGTCTGCAGCAACGACACGTAGTTCTTCAGCAGGAAGCGCCCTCGGCATAGCGACCTGGCAAAAATAGTAGCGCGCATCTTTCGGCAACATCGGCAGTATAAGGCCCGGTTCTTTATCGCGCATCATACCAAAAACCATGTGCAGTGTTTCGTACTTGGTCATGGCGATGTTAGCCAAAACCTCCCGCCAGCCATCGACATTGTGGCCGGTATCGCAGATAATCAACGGATGGGTGTCCACGGTTTGCCAGCGCCCCATCAGGCCGGTAAGCTGCTGTACGTTCGCCAATGCATGCATCACATCAGCATCGCCAATGCCAAAACCCTGCCGCCGCAATTCGTCCACCGCACTCAACACAGCAGGCAGGTTTTTGGTCTGGTAGCTACCCGTTAAATCGAGATCATAACGGACATCTTCCGAGGAATCGTGCTTCCTGACGCTGAGGTGGAGATGCTGATCATCCCGACCACGGTTGTCGACACGCCATTGCTCCGATGCAAATAGCAAAGAGCTTCCCTTTTCCGCCGCCACACGTTCGAAGACGCCGGCCACCGAAGCTTGCCGTTCGCCCACCACGGCTGGAACAGCCGATTTAATAATCCCAGCTTTTTCACCCGCTATTTCAGGAAGCGTATTCCCTAGCATCGCGGTATGGTCATAGCCAATATTCGTAATGATGGAAAGCAAGGGAGTAATGATATTGGTGGAATCCAACCGACCGCCCAAACCGGTTTCAACAACCGCAACTTCCACCTGTTCTTCGGCGAAAAAAGCAAATGCCATCGCAACCGTTACCTCAAAAAATGACGGTTGGACTTGTGCAATCAACGATTGGTGATCACTGACAAAAGCGGCCACCCAAGCCTGCGGAATCATCACACCATTCAAACGGATGCGCTCACGGAAATCCAATAAATGAGGCGAAGTGTACAAACCGGTCTTATACCCCGATTGCTGCAAAATTGCCGCAAGCATGTGCGATGTGGAACCTTTACCATTGGTACCCGCAATATGAATCGATTTGAATCGCTCCTGTGGGTTGCCAAGGGCTTCACAAAGCCGATGGGTATTGGTGAGGTCCTTCTTGAAAGCCGACACCCCATCGCGCGTAAACATGGGAAGACGCATATAGAGGTAATCAATCGTTTCCTCGTAATTCATGGCCGATTTTTGGGGGGGATTAATATATTATATGGCTTATTTAAGCTTGAACCGGAAAGGGATCAGCCCGCGTTGCTCGCGCGGAGCGCGCTCGATTTCGTTGAAACGGGCGTTCATCACTGCGCGTTCGCACTTATCCCATAACGCCTTATCGGTGAGCGTTGTCCCTTTCAAACTGACCCGGGCGAAGGTAATCCGGCCATCCCGCGCAACGCGCACTTCCACCATCACTACACCAGCCTGTTGGCCGTTATCTTCGATGGCAGGTGGCACGGCCCATCCCCTATTCTGGATGGAAAGTCCAATATCACCATCACCCGATCCCCCCTCGCCATAATTAGACGCCAATGGGTCGCCTTGGTTACTACCTTGGTTGCCACCTTCAGTGCCCGTACCATCCCCCCTACCGGTCGAATTATTACGCTTCCCCGTGTACAATGCGTTCGGATTAATGGCTGGCTTGCTTTTCTCCTTCTCGGCTGTAGCTTGTTCCGCATTGGCTTTTTTTGCCTCATTTGCAACCACAGCAGGTGCATCTTCCATATCCTGGGTGGCTACGCTTTGTTCTGTAACCTGTTGCGACGGCGTCTCCTGGATTTCCTGTTGCGGGTCGATCTTATCGGGCCGCACATTATTAGCATTGGGATCGGTCGATGCCTCGTCTACCGTCATGTAATCGTCGCCCATCCCCACAGCTGATGTGCCGTAGTTCACAATGATACCCCCAGTTCCAATATCTGGGAAAGCCGATCCAATCATGATAATGAAACTGAGAACCAACAGCCCCCCCATGATGCCGCTGGATATCCATAGTGCCTTGGGATAATTGTTATCTTCCTGTGAATGATAGTAACCCATCTTATCTCGTTATCTTCTACACTTCCTTTGAGATGCTTATTTCAGTGAAATTCCATAAAAACGTTTATTGCTCGCGCAGGGGCTCAGTGGCCAACACAAGCCGTATCTTCAGTTTGTTGGCTATGTCCATCACCGAAATCACATGCTGGATTGGCACCGTGCTATCGGCATAAAGCATAATGGTGAGCTCTTCACCAGGCTGTACATACCCCTGTATAGCCCCCAGCAAGTTTTCATACGGCACCTCCGCTTTATCGAGGTAGTATTTCAAATCCTGGGTAACCGATACGGTAATGGTCTTTTTGGCAACGGATTGTTCGCCGGCACTCGAACGTGGCAACAGCAGCTTCACCACCTGTGGATTTGAAACCGCCGATGCCAACAGGAAAAACAACATCAAGAAGAACATGATGTCGTTCAGGGAATCCGTAAAAACCCGCACTTCCGATTTATTTCGCTTCGCTCTTAAGTTCATTCGTCAATCACTTTTCTTATGGCCTCATTACGGGCATTCATGAGCCGGGCTCATCCAACAAGTCAACAAATTCAATGGCATCCGTTTCAATACGGAGAATCAATCGTTCGAGCATGGTGTTCAACCAGTGGTAGCCGGCAAATGCAAGGATACCGATTGTCAGGCCAGCCGCAGAGGCTATCATTTTCACATATAATCCCCCCGATACACTGGCGATATCAATACCTCCCGCCGCCTCCACATCCCGGAAGATGATAATCACACCGAAAATCGTCCCGACAAAACCTAACATTGGAGCCACACCGGCAATGATACTCAATAGGTTAAGGTTTTTTTCCAACCGCGCAACCTCAAGCTTGCCGACATTCTCGATCGCACCTTCAATATCTTTGATGGGCCGGCCGATACGCAACAGGCCCTTTTCTAGCATTCTTCCCAAGGCACTGTTGCTCGCCCGGCAAACCGACAAGGCGGAGTCCAACCGCCCCGACAGCACGCTTTGTTTGACGTGTGACATCAAACTCGGGTCGTACTTTGATGCCTTTTTGATTGTGATATATCGTTCGATAAATACCACAAGTGTAGCGAAAAGCAGCAGCGATAGGGGAATCATGATCCACCCTGCCTTGAAAAGCAATCCGATAAGGCTGATTTTCTCGTTCGCGAATTCTACTGTCTGCTGTGCCGCTCCCGCTAATGTATCAAGCGGATAAATGGTGTCTTGCTGTAAAAGTGACATAAATTGTTGTATGATTTTCCTGTGTTGTTTTATTTTATTACGTAATCCTACTCATGCGATATTTTCGCTATCCAAGCACCAGGTTCGAATGTCTTCTGCACCCGTGCCAATTCCTTGTAGGCCTCCTCTTCGGTGGCATACGAACCCCAGCTAATCTTCTTGCGGTTGCCCGGCATCCGACTGTCAATGGCATGTAACTCATATCCTTTTGCTTTCATGTCCGCTACAAACTTGTCCGCTTGCCGCATGGTGGCAAATGACCCCACGATGATTTCGTATGTTACCGACGGCTTGGTCGGCGGTACATTCGTTTCAGGTACGTGATCAACTGAATCGGTCCCAACAACCGCCATGCTCGTATCGGCTATCAGCGAATCCGTACTTGCCGTGTCAACCAACGGCACCAATGCTCGTGATGGTTCGGGTGAAACGACGCTATCGCGCTGGGCAACCGCCAGTTGCTCGGCGAACATAACGCCGAACCAGGCTGGTTGATATCTCCAAACCGCCACGGCGGCAATCAACAGTGCTGCTATCGTCCCTCCTACAATCCATAGGGCATACCGTTTTCCACCGCGTTCCTCCCCCCCCGCATCCAACGCTGACGCCTGCTCCGCAGACTCCTCGGCTACCGCATCGGGGGCGGGCCCGGGCCCGTCAATGACCGTCGTTCCCTCGTCGACCGGCGTTACAACTTTCTCGGGTACGCCGGCTGCGGGCGGCTGCGCAGCGATCGGCTTGGCTGCGGCCCCGTCGACGATTTCAAAAGGTTTGAATATAAAGGAGGCGCCGTCTGCAAACAAGTAACCTAACCCATCCAACAATGCTTCACCATTCCGGCTGATGGTATCCATGATCGCCGCCACCGCACCTTCCAGTTTGGCTTCGGCTGCGGCCCCATCCAGTTGTTCCTGTACCTTAAGGTAGGTCGTTAATAGAAACGCGTCACTGGCATCGTCCACAAGTTCGACATGGTCTGATGGAGGGAGAAAGGCAGCTTTATCGGCATCATACGAAGCCGGTTGCCGCGTTCTTTTGAACACGCCGATGCCCGGCACTCCGACCGCGGGGTACCTTCTCAACAGATTCGCTATACTCACACCCAAATTCATATACGCACTCCTTACTCAACCAAGCCCACAAAGCTACCACCTTCGGGGCAGAACATCAAAATGAAAAATTAACGCCACCGATAACGTTCATGCCCAACCGTGGATAAAACAGGTAGCGCTCATAGTTGGTTCCCACCATGTTATTCAACCGTACATACACCCCGATACGGTCCGTGGCACGGTATTCCGCGCCCGCGCTGAGGTCTGCAAACGACGGAACGGTCGTTTTACGCATACCTGTAGTGCCTATTTCGGTCGTTGCATAACCAGAAAGGTCGATATCGGCATCCTGGACCAGTCCGTAAGTCTGCCCTTGGAAGAGAAGTTCCCCGTCTATATAGAGCTTATCGCTAATATTAAAACGGGCATTGGCGGCCAGTCGCATTTTGGGCGTATACCAAGCCTCTTCCTGCTGCTGTAGATCAAATTCATTGAAATTCACGCGCCCCCCAACGGTCACCACTTCCGATAGGCGCACGTTCAATTCGCCCTCCAACCCGATAACGGTACTTGCGTTCTCGCCGTCTTCATATAACATATGAAATTTATACGGCGTACCCGGTGCTATGGCATAAAACGGCATGCCTTCTATCCGGCGGTACGATGCTCTTACCTTATAGCCAAATGTTGCTCCTGCATTCCCTTTTATGCCGCCGAAAATATGCATGCGGTCTACCGAATTACGTATGCCATTCGTGGCGTCGAGTTCCGCCAGCCAGGGGTTTTCACGTGAGAGCGCTTTGAAAGACGTTTTACTGACGTCGCCGGTGATTCCCCCGAAAAGGTGTGCATACTTCGGGATCAATGCGAAATCCACTTCCGCCGACGGGAAAATGTTTGTTCGCGATGAATCGCCAAACTCCGCAACGAACTTGGCCCCTAGGGTGATGTTATAATTGGGCCCTTGGAACCGGATATACGGGTTAACGCGACCGATATGGTTGGCAAGGCTATAGGACGCGTCTTTCACCGCGGTGAAATCGCCGGAAACGTGGAGTCCTACGTTGAATGCATTCACTTGTTTGTTGACGTAACCTGCCAATGCGAATGAATTTTCCTTTGTATCATACGTATTGCCGTATGCATACGCATCCGCCTTCAACGAATAATCAAAAGCATCGGTATTCCCGTCTTCATAATTACTGGTTATTTCTCCGGTGAAATAAATATCGTTGAACGCCTGCGTAGCGGGATCCACATTTAACGGCATGCCATCCGCATCTGCCACTGTGCCGTAAAACCGGGTACCGTAGCGTTTGAAACCCAGCTCACCGTCCAGCGTGATGGGGCCATACACGGTGCGCCCGAAAACTCCGATATGCTGCGATGAAAACCGCTGTCCTTCGAAGGTCCCTTCCTGACTCAAGTGCTTCACATAACCGCCCAAGCGGGTATCCACCCAGTAATCCGAGCTTAGGTAAACCTCACCCAGCAGCGTCCCTAAATTACCTGCACCTATCTTGGCGTAATTATTGGTCAACGGTTGGCTTCTCGAAAACGGCATCTCCTGAATGGTCAGTTGCTTCGTACCCGTATTGATGTCGAGTTTTTTATCGATGATTCCATAAGTGAACTCAGGCTGGTACCGCCTTTTGTTTGTCATATCCGGACTTTGCCGGATTTTTACCGCATCGGCTAATACCGGCCGGTAATCGCGCACCACATCAATGGAATCGATGGTTGCGGGTGGTTGCTCCCGCTGCCGTTCCTCCTCCTGTGCGTATCCAACCATCACCACGCCGCATAAAACGGCGGTGAATATTAATCGGTATCGTTGTGGTTTCTGAAAAATCATCATCCCTAAAGTTCCTATCACTTATTGTTAAACATCTGTAAACGCTCCTCGGCTGCCGGAATAATATCGTCTTCGCCTTCGTAATTTTCAATGACACTCTCCAACGTACTTTTTGCCTGCAACTTATCGCCTTTTCCAGCATACGCATCCGCAAGCAGGATAAAGCTTTTCGCCACCCAATAATCATACGACGAGCGGTCGTTAATCACAGCAAAGGCGCTTTCAATGGCCTTGTCGAAGTGTAGCGTCTTATATTGCAATAGGGCCACGTTGTATTGTGCTTCGGCACCCACCACCGCGCTGCTTTTCAATGCAGCGAGGTTCATCTCCTTGGCGGCTTTCGTAGCATCATCTCCCTGCAGTAGCACGTAGCCGGTATACAAGTGGGCCCGGGCAATATCTTCCGCTGTCGACCCATCATACGCTTTAATCAGCTCCACATATTTACGTACTTGCTCCGTATCACCTATTTCATAATAGCACACAAGGAGATTGTTTATGGCATAGCCATAGCTGGCTTTATATTCGGATGTAATCTCCAGTTTTTTGAGGTGCACAATTGCTTCGTTATACTGCTCCAGCCCCATATAAAGGTCTGTTACCGTTAGCAATGTATTTTCGGTATACTTACTGGTCCAATCGTTCAGGATAATATTCAAGTCGTGCAACGCGTCCTTTGGATGGCCGGTACGGTACAGGCTCACCCCACGGATATACCGGGCGTGTTTCTCCTGGATGGGCTTGGGGAATTTATCAAAGTAAGCATTTATGGCTTCCACGGCCGCCTGGTATTGTCCGCGGGCAAACAGGGTGTGTGCTGCTTGGAAGGCCAGGTTATCCTGTTCCGCGTCACTCAAGTCGCCGAGGTTCGAACTCGTCGCATAGTTCACATAGCCCGATGCGTCGCCGCTGTCCAGGTACATATTTTCAATGGAACGCAGGGCCTGACGGGCCTCGCCGGTGGTGGAATGCTCTTCAACCACCCGGTTAAATGTAGCCATGGCCGTTTCATTATCGCCCTGGTTATATTGCACCAAACCGATTGTCATCAATGCCCGGGGCGTGTAGCTGCTGCGTGGATACGTTTCGATCATCTGCCGCAGCCCCTCGATGGCCGTATCGTGATCGCCCATCGTAAAATAGGTGTATGGTATTTCAAAGGCTACATCATCGGCATAATTCGAATTCGGGAACTGCTCGATTACCGAGCGTAACGTGCCTATTTTGGTTTGATTGTCACCCTGCAACCCTTGGATAATGCCACGTTGAAACAGCGCATAATCTTGATTTGAGGCTCCGATATCGATCAACTGGTCGTAGTACCGATGGGCCCGGTCATAATCGCGCATGGATAGATATGAATCGCCCAAACGCGCAATCGCATCATTTCGCATATTTTGTTCCATTGAACCGCGATCGGCGGACAAGAAACGTTCGAAATAATTGGCGGCGGTGCTAAAGTTGTTGCTGCGGAAAGCCGCATAAGCCAGCGCGTAATTGGCATAAATATACACGTCCGTACCAGGCGCCGCGGCCATTCGCAGGAAGCGGGAGAAGTTCTGCACCGCCTCATCGTACTTCCGTACCTCATACATGGCTTCTGCCTTCCAATAAGTGGCCAGCGCCGCTATCCGCGGGTCAATGGGAAATTCTTCCGACCGCATGAACAGGGAAATGCTGTTTTCAAATGCCCGTTCGTTATAGAATTCCAATCCGCGGTAATAGGCGACTTTTTGATATGCCCTATCCGCCTCCCTATCCCTATTGCCGAACAATTCGAGCATATTAACGGCTGCCTCAAAATTGCTCGTACCCAACAACACTTCTGCTAATAACGTCTCGGGGGTCTCTCTTTTTCCAATACCCGCGGTCGTATCGGGCGGTTGCTGCGCAACATATTCCCTCGCCACTTCCAAGGCGACTTGTGTGGAGTCCAAATCAAATAGTATTTTGGTGTAATTGAACAGCCCATCCAATTTCAATGCCTGATCGAATTCCAGCTCGGCGGCTTTGGCAAACGCATCCCGGGCACGTTGCCTATCACCCGTTTTCAGTGAAATGTTACCCAAAGCGATCATCGAACCCTGGTAAAAGGCATCCGATTGCTCCAGGTCCTCCAAAATGGAAGTCGCACGTTCGAATTCGCCGTTTTCATAGGCCATATAGCCAATCCGGTAGTTATTTATATTCGTTGCTCTCGCATCACCATGCCGTTGCAGCAACTTGCCATAATAAGGTTTTCTGAATTCGCCTTTTACAAAATAGGCATTGGCGACAATCCAACGCAACTCGGATTCAAGGGTTTCGCGGTCGATTTCCATATTCGGGCTTCGGCGAACCTTAACGGCATCCTCCAACATCGGCCGGTAGTCACGTACCACGTCGATCGAATCTATCGTGACGGGGTCCTGTTTCGCTTCTTCCTGTGCATAACCCATAGCAAGTAAAACCGAAAAAGCCCCGGTAAGCAGGTATTTGTAGCCAATCGATTCTTGCGTTATCATCGCTCTTTTAAACTCCTATCCTTTATTGTTGAGCTTTTCTAGCCGCTCCTTTGCCGACGGGATGATATCATCTTCACCTTCATAGTTTTCTATGATGCTCTCCAAGGTGCTCTTCGCCTGGAAATCATCCCCTTTGCCCGCATACGCATCCGCAAGCAGGATAAAGCTCTTGGCCACCCAATATTCATAGGACCCCAGGTTATTGATCACATCGAAGGCGGATTCGATGGCTTTATCGTATTCGCCGGCTTCATATTGCAACTGGCCCACGCGGTAACGGGCTTCCGCCCCTACCACGGTTTGGCTTTTCAGCGTTGCGAGATTGAGTTCTTTCAACACCTGCTCCGCCGCATCGCCTTTTTCCGAAAGCGCGCGGGCGGTGTACAGATGGGCTCGTGCAATATCTTCTTCCGATGAGCGGTCATAGGTCTTAATCAGGCCTGCATACTTAATCACCTGTTCCACATCGCCGATTTCATCGTAACAAACCATCAAGTTATTCACCGCATAGCCATAATTGGCCTTATACTCAGACGTCAGCTCCAGTTTTTTCAGGTGTACGATTGCCTCGTTGTATTGTTTAAGCCCCAAATACAGCTCGGATACCGTGAGTAACGTATTCTCCGTATATTGGCTGGTCCAGTCGTTGAGAATGATATTGAGGTCGTGCAACGCTTCCTTCGGGTGGCCGGTCCGGTAATAGCTCACGCCCCGTATATAACGGGCATGCTTCTCCCGCAGCGGGTTCGGAAACTTATCAAAGTATGCGTTGATGGCTTCCACAGATGCCTGGTACTCGCCCCTGGCAAATAACGTATGCGCTGCCTGGAAGGAAAGATCGTCCTGCTCGGCCTTTGAAAGGTCGCCGATATTCGTACTGGTGGCATAATTGATGTACGCAGATGCGTCGCCGCGTTCCAAATAAATATTCTCAATGGATCGCAGTGCTTGGCGCGCCTCATCGGTAGTTGAATGTTCTTCCACCACTTTCCGGAAGGTGGCCATTGCCTCTTCGGTATTGCCGTTGTTATATTGTACAAGGCCGATGGTCATGAGTGCGCGCGGCGCATAGCTGCTGCGTGGATAGTGCTCGATCATCTCTTGCAGGCCGCTGATTGCCGTCTCATAATCACCCATGGTGAAATAGGTGTATGGTACTTCAAAGGCCACGTCGTCCGCATAATTGGAGTTTGGGAACTGCTCTACGACCGCATGCAATGTACTGAGTTTCGCCGCGTTGTTGCCTTGAAGCCCTTGGATGATCCCACGCTGGAAAAGCGCATAATCCTGGCTCTGGGCATTGCTATTGATCAACCGGTCGTAATATTGCATGGCCCGGCTGTAATTCCGCATCGAAAAATAGGAATCACCCAGGCGGGCGATGGCATCATTCCGCACGTTGGTTTCAATAGCGCTTCCACCCGTCGACAGGAACCGTTCGAAATAATTGGCCGCGGTATTGAAACTGTTGTTACGGAATGCCGCATAAGCCAGCGCATAATTCGCATAACTGTAAACCTCCGTTTCGCGGGCGGCGGGCATCCGCAGGAACCGCGAAAACGCCTGGACGGCTTCTCCATACTTCCGCACCTCGTACATGGCTTCGGCCTTCCAATAGGTAGCCAATGCGGCAACACGCGGATCGATGGGATATTTTTCCGATCGCATGAACAGCGAGATGCTGTTCTCGAATGCGCGCTCATTATAGAATTCAAGCCCGCGGTAATAAGTAACCCGCTGGTAAGCAGCATCCGCCGCCGGGCCGCGGTTTGGTATGGATTCGAGAATATCCACCGCAGCGCGGTAATTGCTGGTACCTAACAAGGTCTCGGCGTATAGCGTCTGTGCTTCTTCCAGCCGTTTGGTATTCGGGTACGTATCGAGATACTCCTTGGCTGCCTCAAGCGCCACCTGGTGGAACTCGAGCTCGGACGATAGCTTTGCGTAATTAAACAATCCCTCTTCCTTCAACGCCGGGTCGAAGTCGAGCCTGGATGCCTTATAAAAAGCGTTGCGCGCACTCTGCTTGTTGCCGGTCTTCAAAAACGCATCGCCCAGTGCAATCATCGCACTTTGGTAATAAGCATCGGGCTCTTCCATTTTTTCCAACTCTGCGATAGCGCGTTCATAATCGCCCGTTTTATAAGCAATGTATCCGATTTGGTAACTATCTTGATTATTCTGGGTCTTGCCCTGGTCGCCTGCCTGGAATTTATCGTAGTAAGCCGATGCATTGTCGAAATCACTCTTGGCGAAATAGGTAGCGGCCACGATACGGAACATATCGGTTTCATGCGCCTGGTCCGTACGTTCGAGGATCGGTAACGCATATTCCAGCACATCGTCGTACCGGTTATCGAGGTAGTAGAGTGCGGTAATGTAATACGGATAGGTGGCCTCATACGTTTTGGAACCTTTCAGCTTCTCAAACTCGGCCAGCGCCGTCTTGAATTCGCGATCCAGGTAACACAGGTAAGCATAATAATAAATGGAGGCCTCCTGGTAGATGCCATTCTCATCTTTCAATTGTTCGAAAAGCGGTTTCGCGGACGCGTAATCGTCGGTCATAAAAAACGAATACGCCATTTTATAGCGGAATTCTTTGCTTTCCAACCCCGCAAGGTTCCGGCTGTCCAGTTTTGTGAACCATTCGAGCGCCTGCCCGTAGTCCTTCTTAGCAAAATAGGATCGGCCTACTTGGAAATAAGCCGCTTTCGAATTGGCACTAGCCGGATAATCCTTTATGTATCGTAGAAAATGACTTTCGGCATCGGATTCGCCAAGCTCCAACGCACAGATAGCTTGGTAAAACCGGGCATTCTCTTTCAGTAATGTGAGCTCCTCGTGCTCATCCTGCTGTAACGTTGATGCTACCCGAATGGTCTCTACCTGGTCGAAGTGTTTCGCTGCCGCGGCGTACTTCCCTTTTTCATACAACTCCATTCCCGTTTTGTAGGCTTGGTTGATTTCTTGCCAAGCACTTTGTTGCGCTACAGCAACCGACCCCAATAAACTGAATGTGATAATTAACTGATAAATCCGATTAAACATGCCGTCAAATTATGCTACTGTTTTCCCTCAATGCCACGCAAAGTTGGGGCCATAAAATACACCTTACCCAACTTAACCCGCTAAGTTAGCGGGAAACCGAGAAGTTTTCCTCAAAAGTTGTCCACAAATGTTGATAACGTCGTTATTCCTATCCGCGCTTTCCCGCGAGAAGGTATAATACGGCCATCCGGATGGCCACCCCATTCTGCACTTGGTCCAGAATAATCGAGTGGCGACTGTCGGCGACATCGCTGGTTATTTCCACTCCCCGATTGATAGGCCCCGGATGCATGATAGTGATTTCCTTATCGAGCGAATCGAGCAACCGCTTATTCAATCCATAAAGCATCGAATATTCCCGCAACGACGGAAAATAGGCGATGTCTTGGCGCTCCAATTGGATACGGAGCATGTTGGCCACATCGCACCATTTCAGCGCCGTAAGCAAGTCATATTCGACTTTCACACCCAACGACTCAATATACCTCGGTATCAAGGTGGTCGGACCGCACACCATCACTTCCGCACCCAACTTTCGCAAGCAGAGGATGTTGGATAACGCCACGCGCGAATGGAGGATATCGCCGATAATAGCTATTTTCTTTCCCGCCACATCACCCAACCGTTCGCGAATCGAAAAAGCATCGAGCAATGCTTGTGTGGGGTGCTCATGGGCACCGTCGCCAGCATTCACCAGCTGCGCATCCACGTGCTTACTGAGGAAAACCCCGGCTCCCGGATAGGGGTGGCGCATCACGATCATGTCCACTTTCATCGCCAGGATGTTGTTTACCGTATCGATTAACGTCTCGCCTTTACTTACCGACGAAGACGAGGCGGCAAAATTAACGATATCTGCGGATAGCCGCTTTTCGGCCAGCTCAAAAGATAACCTCGTTCGCGTGGAGTTCTCAAAAAACACATTTGCAATTGTGATATCCCGCAGCGAAGGCACCTTCTTGATTGGCCGGTTGAGCACATCCTTGAAATTGTCAGCGGTTTCGAAAATAAGCTCGATATCGGTTGCCTGGAGGTCCTTAATCCCTAGCAAGTGATCGGTACTGAGTTGCCTTGTTGATGCTGTCATTTCTAAATTAAGCGCCTTAATAGCCGTTGCTAACTGTCTTCTTCTGTCAATAATTCAATCCGGTCGTACGCATCGACGTCATTCCAACTGACGATTACCCGTTGCGAATCTATAGAATCGACCTGGATACCGATATAATCGGGTTCTATGGGCAGCTGGCGCGAAAACCGACGGTCTACCAGCACCAGCAATTCAATCTTACCCGGTCGACCGAACGCCTGCAGCGCGTCCATGGCAGCACGTATCGTACGGCCTGTCCACAGCACATCATCCAGTAGGACGACTTTCTTCCCTTCGACGATAAAATCCATGTGGGTACTACTGGGTACCAATGGCCCACTATCCTTGCGCCGGAAATCGTCACGGAAAAAGGTGATATCAAGTTCGCCGTACGCTACCTCGGGCAACCCCGGTATCCGCTTCAATTCATCCACAATCCGCCGCCCTAGGTATATACCGCGGGGTTGGATACCAACGATCACGGCATCTGAAAAATCAGCGTGGTTTTCTATCAGTTGATGGCACAGCCGCTGAATGGTGATCTGGAACTTTGGGCCTTCCAATAATACGGATCGTTTCATTCGAAAATAATCTACCTTTTTGGCCTCGCGGAACCTGCATTTTCATCGTGCTTTGCGCATCGCGGTGACTTGGCAGGTTTCATCTGAGCTGAACTTTCAAATTGGGTACGGAATACGGGGCAAAACTACGATATTTTTTTTGACTTATAGAGCTGGAATGGGATATTTTTAAGCGCTCGGCCGTGTCATTCTTTTCGAGCAGGTAGCTGGCTGTACGAAATGGAGGCAATGCGCCCTCCGGCACCGGCAAGTAACGCCCACGTGCCTTGCTTCGCCTTCCGCACGGCATGGAAAGGCATGTTTGACAAGGTGCGCCAATGCATGCCGCCATCGAATGAGATATCCGCCCCCGACGTACCCACGGCAATCAACAGGTCGCCATGAAGGTATTCCACAGCCGAACGATAGCCACGGGTTCCTTGTAGCGGCGACGTCCATGTTGCGCCGCCGTCTTCCGTAAGGTATACCGCATCCGTTGCCTCCTCGTCGTGCAGATAATCGCCACCCACCGCGACACCCCGTCGTTCGGTCTGGAAAGCGAGGGAAAATATACCCTTAGATGCGGCACCTTGGGTGATGGGACAATCGTTTACTGTCCAAGTCCGCCCATAATCCGCCGAATGGAACACCCGTGCCCGACTTCCACCCGTGGCGATGAAAACATGGCCACCATCCAACGTCCGGATACCGGTGCCACTGGCGGCGAAGCCAGCCTCTCCCGTCGCCAATCGGATACCAGCGGTTTGGCTCAACGGCTGCCAACTGGAGCCGCCATCGGTTGTTTCCAATAGTTGCATCACACCCCCTATCGGGTCGCCATAAGCGATGCCGTGCAGGTGATCCCAAAAATCCATACCGTCAAAGAAGACCTCGGCCCGTTCATCGCAGTGTGTTTCTTTCCATGTTCTTCCGCCATCTTCAGTCCGGAGGATAACCAATGGCGAACCGGCGCTGATGACAACGGCCGCGTGGCCGGAAAATGCTTCGATATCCCGGAAATCGGTTGTCTCATAGCCCTGGGGCTGCTCCCAATGCCATGTCTTTCCTCGATTTGCGGTGTGTCCGATCCAACCATTGCTCCCACTTACCCAGGCTACCGAATCATCGACTACAGACACCCCCCGTATACTCGTATCCCAGCCTTCTTGAAGCACAGTTATGGCCATATCTTGCGCGGGGCTATCCAGCACGCAACATGATAAAGGGATTAACAACAGGAGTCTCATACCTGCCCTCCGAAAAACAACCGCCGATAGCGATCGCAAAGCGCCTTCAGTTCACGATGCCGTTTTTCTTCACCACGCATGGCGGTAGCATGGGCAAATTGTTGCAGCGCATATAGGCTATTACCGATTCCCATTTCTTCAGGTCGCCCCAATTGATGGGTGGTTACGGTCTCAAGTGCATTGGCTTTGGCCACCTCGCCCACCGCATAGAGCTGATCGGCCAATAGCGGATAACGGACAGCAACAGCTGTATGGTCAATCTGCTCGGGCAATACCGACACGGCCCGGTTTACCACGTCGCGGGCCGCATCCACATGGCCCTCCCCGATATGCATTTCCGCCGTATCGGAAAAGATGGTAATGGTTTCTGCAATCATGCTGCGGGATGCCGGGTCTAAATACGACGCATCCTTCATGTTGCCCCAACGGTACTTATGCCTGATGGCTTCATGGATAGCATTGGTGTTTACAAGCCGCGCGCGGGCATCCCGGTCTAGCCGCGCTGCAACAGGCATAAGCCGCGACGCAAACCCTTCGGAAACCAGGAAATCTTCAATCCCGAGCCGCTGGCTTTCGGGAACGGTGAACGCAAAATAGACCGGCCGCTTCCAGTTGTTGTGTACTAATAGGTCCATCATCACGAGCTCTGCACGTGTGACGACATCCTGGTTGTAGGTCCATTCCATGGTGTACCACCTTGCTTTAATGGTCATTCATCTTTTAAAGATAAACCACCCAGCCGAATTACCCGCGGTTAAATGTGCATTTTAACAAAATTTAACGCCCCACAACGTGGACATTCTTACCGACCTATCCTATGGCGTGGTGGGTAATCCGCCGAAGAACCGCGCTTCATACTTGCTGAAAAGCGTGGTGATACGGGTGGCCAATTCCTCCTGCCCATTTCCCGTTGCCGCTGCCGAAAAACGGTTCAGCGTAAACATGCTGTATTGGATGTTTTGCATTTCGAGGTTGGCCTTGGTTTCCGCAATGGCCGCATAATACGCAAGTTGCTCCTCGAGATAATCCACATTACGTGTTATCAGCGCATTGGCTTTCTCGGTTTCGCCGACCTCATACAAATTTTCAGCAATGAACGAATAACCATAAGCATCCATAATACGGTAGATACGTTCCGGCATACGATCCAACGCGTCGTTCAGCAGCGCCTTCGCCCGATCGGTCTCTCCGGAAGCGATAAGTGCCTCCGCCGGTGCGGCGTAGATATTGTTCAAGATCAAGCTAATCATCCGGTACGATTCAGGATCGATATAGGAAGCGTCCTTGATGTTCCCCCACTCGTACTTGTTCATCACGTGGTCGTAAACCGCATCGGCATTAACCAAACCTTGCGACGTATTGGGTTGCATGTTTATCGGCATCAGCCGGAGCGCAAACCCTTCGGAAACAAGGTAGTCATCCAGCCCCATGAAGTTATCGCTCGGTACCGTACTGGCAAAATACACCGGCCGTTCCCAGTTGTTGTTCACCAAAAGTGCCATGATGGCCAATTCCGCGCGCGAGACATAATTGCGGTTGTATGTCCACTGCATCACGTCCGCAATGCTATCCTGCCACATTTCCGGCACCACGTTGTTCCGGATCACGGCCTCCTTATCGATCGTTAATCGGAGACTTTTCGTGGGCAAGAAGTTTTCCCGCTGTTCGCTCTGCATCGGACGTTTATCATTGGGATTATCCGACAGCATCAGCGCAACGATGTCTTTCAGCTCCACCGGGCCGGCGATCTTTGCATCTTGATAGTAGATAACATCCCGGACCCCCTTCACGTATTTTTCTTCGGGGATATTAATGGGCAGGCCCTCGGCCTCATTTACCTTTTTCGTCATTTGCCGCACATACCAGTCGGCACTCAGCAAACTAAGGTTGACCACCCGCACATCCGGGCGCACGTTTTCAACCTCCTGCACGTACCAAAGGGGATAGGTATCGTTATCACCGTAAGTAAATAAAATGGCATTGGGAGCACATGACTCAAGGTAGTCCTTCGCGATGTCCCGGGCGAGGTACTTCTCTGAACGGTCATGGTCATCCCAACCATCCTTCGCCAAAATCACCGGTCCGGCCAGCAAGCCGATGGCCGTTGCCACGATGGCGGCCGTTTTGGCATTCATTTTTTTCATCCACTCGCTGACGCTGATCACACCGAGTCCGATCCATATCGTAAAAGCATAAAAAGATCCGGCGTAAGCATAATCACGTTCGCGGGGTTGCAGCGGGTTCTGGTTGAGGTAAAGCACGATGGCCAACCCCGTGAAGAAAAATAGCAGGCCCACCACTCCGGCATCCTTTTGGCGGCGTTTGAAGTGCCAAAACGCACCAATAAGTCCCAATATAAGGGGCAAAAAATAAAACCGGTTGTGCGACGGGTCAGTCTTCAGGGATTCGGGCAATGCGTTTTGCCCCCCTACGTGCAGCTGGTCGACGAATTTGATGCCACTGATCCAGTTACCCGTGGTAAAGTCGCCATGGCCCTGCTGGTCATTTTGCCGGCCCACGAAATTCCAAAGGAAATACCGTCCATACATGTGCCCCACTTGGTAGCTGAAGAAAAACCGTAGGTTGTCGCCAAAGGTCGGCTGCTCGTTTTCACCGAGGTTGAGGTAGCTCCGGTAGTATTGCTGATGTGAGGCTTCCCGGCTGCTGTGGATACGCGGGAATACCGTTTCCCTGTCGTACACATAATCGAAGTTTTGGCCCGCCACTTCGTATTTCTCGGCTCCCTTACGGTAAATATTACTACCATAATTGATATCCACCGGCCGCGAATCAAAATAGGGTCCTTTTAAAAGTGGGCTATCGCCATATTGTTCGCGGTTGAGGTAACTCAGGAACGAAAAAGCGTTGTCCGGGTCGCTATTATTCAATGTCGGATCGGCTTTAGCACGGATAAGGATCATCGTAAAAGAGCTGTAGCCGAACAAGATAAACGCAAACGATAGCAAAACAATGTTGAGCATCGGCTTGGCCCGCTGAATGGAGTGCCATATCCCATACGCGGTACCTCCCACCACCAGCAACCCAAATACCACGACGCCCGTACCAAAGCCCATGCCCAGGGTATTTACAAAGAAAAGATCGAAATAGGCCGCAAACTTGATCAAGTACTGGATAACACCCCAGAGAACAACGGCCACCACCACGCAGCCAATGAGCAACGCTTTGAGGGCACCGCCACTGGTTGCTTGCCTCGTGCGCCGGAAATAGATAACCAGGGCGATAGCAGGGATAGCCAACAAATTCAACAAGTGGACGCCGATGGAAAGCCCCATGATGTAGGCGATAAACAACAGCCACTTGTCGGCACGGGGTTCATCGGCATGGGCCTCCCATTTCAGGATGGCCCAGAACACCACCGCTGTACAGAGCGACGACATGGCATAAACTTCCGACTCGACCGCCGAGAACCAAAAGGTATCTGTAAAGGTATACGCCAACGCGCCAACTGCGCCTGCACCCATGATCTGGATCAACCCGGCTTGTGAAAGCTCCGCACCCGGTTGCCATAGCACTTTGCGCGCTAATGCCGTGATGGTCCAAAACAAAAACAAGATGGTTAATCCACTCGATACGGCCGAACCGATATTCATCCAATAAGCTATGCGCTCGGGATTGCCCAGCGCCAGGTTGGAAAAGACATTCTGCAGCATCAGAAATAACGGCGCACCGGGCTGGTGCACGATCTGCATTTTATAAGCCGACGCAATAAACTCGCCGGTATCCCAGAAACTGGTAGTCCGCTCCACGGTCATCACATAGACAATCGTAGCAATCAATCCGCATGCCCAACCTAAAATATTGTTGATTTTATTATAACTCATATCGTTTTTCGCGTACATTCCTTATAAATTCACGCCCCGAAAATAAAGAATAGTATGTTAACGGCGACATAATATTTAGATTTTTAACACATTGCGCATGCAATC
>CAZTJY010000063.1:0-23503 GCA_964613725.1 uncultured Parapedobacter sp.
TGCCGAACTGGATGGCAGGGAAATCGCCGCTGATGGTCACCGTGTAAATGCCTGCGGCTGCATAGTTATGGGTAGCGTTTCCGGTCTGGCTTGTGGAGGTATTTCCATCCCCCCAATCCACGGAGTAATTATAGCCTGCTAAATCGGGTTTAATTGGGACGGTAATTTCTTCGTTCGCGGCAGTCGTTTGCCAAGTCGTGATAAACGGGGCCTGTCCCACGGCGGCAAAACTCAGCACCATCATGCTTAACGTCATCCATAATCCAGCCAAGGGCAGCGGTAGACGGGGTAGAAATCTTTCCATAGCGCTACAAATTGACGGAAAAACGGCCGACCCCGCCACCCCTCTTTTGGGGGGGTATTCCCCAAACGCGTACAGACTGTCCAAACCCAATTTTATCATTAAACATTATTAGCAACCTATACTATTCTTATATTTATTTTATATTTTATCGTATTTTCATCGTAATTCCATCGTATTTTTATCGTATTCAATACGATTAAAATAGGCTACGTGTAAGTTTAGTAAAGGTTTTTTAATAGCTTGTAACTTGGTATTATATACTTTTTATAAAATATTTATTGTGAAAACAGGGGGAATGGTGTATACTTGCGGGGTCAAGACCCTACATTAACCAAACATGACCGTTTCTAAAACATCGTAATCATGGGCATCATCAAAAAAGGCATCAACGGGCCATTCAAGGGCAAAGCAGGCGCCGTAGTGGGAAGTAGCTGGAAAAAAATCGATTACATCAAAGGATTGCAGCGAAAAAAAGGCACCAAACGCAAGCCTTCTCCTGAACAAGCTATTCAGCAAGAACGCTTCAAATTGCTGAATGATTTTCTCCGGCCGCTTTCCGCCATTCTGGAAGTCAGCCTCAAACCGCTCATGGCGCGCGCCACTGGCGTAAATGCAGCATTCAGTTTGAATTACGACCATGCGTTTTTGGTTGATGGCGAGTACACATCGCTCAACTATGAGGCGATGCAGTTCAGCCACGGATCGCTATACACCGCCGGGGAGGAAAAGGCATGGCTCGAAAATGGCCACGTCACGGTTACCTGGCACACCGAAATATCTGGCATGGGTGGTGAAATGGACGATACTGCCCATGTATGGGTATACTGCCCCGAAACCGACCAGTTTTATGGGAGTGGGCCGGATGTTACCCGACGGGACGGGATCGCTATTATCGATCTGATTGGCGATAAATGTACCGCCGAACTACACACATGGATTTTCTTCATTGACAAACCGCAGAAGCGGGCTTCTCCAACTGTGTACATCCCCCTATCAAACAAATCTTAAACCCAAATGATATGGATCTCCTTTATGATCGAAACCATCCCAAGAAAACAGCCGAATCCTATGGCAAACTCGCCGTCCAACAACGGATGCGTCTCGCCATGGCGTTCCTCAACCCGTTACGTTCAGTCATCGCCGAAAGCTGGCTGAGTCACGGCAAGGGAAGCAAAAAGAAAGCTTTCGGCCAGGCCCTTAAAAAACTGATGGAGGATGCGCTGGAAGGCGACTATCCCGATCAGCACGTGATTCCCGAGCGTGTCTGCATCAGCACCGGTATCCTTCCCGGACTGCTGGCAGAAGATGCGGTGCGCAACGAGCGGACGCTGGAAGTTTATTTCTCCAGCAGGGAGACCCCGCTTGCACGGGCCAACGATGAAGTCGTATTGGTGGTATACAGTCCGCAAAGGGGCATCGCCGCACGCAACACCCACATATGTAAACGTAACGAGGGGTATATCAAGGTCAACCTGCCGCCCCAGCTTTGGACGGTTCCTTTCCACGTCTATGTGTTCGTACACAGCGCCAGCAAAAAACAATACAGCAAGAGTGTGCACCTCGGCCAGTTGGAAGCGCCTAAGGAAGGGTAACCTCCTATCTGTACTTCCGGCTGATCAGCGCGTGGCGGCTGTTGACTTGCAATTTTTCGTAGATGTTCTTGATATGATATTTCACCGTTTCCAACGAAATATCAAACCGGATTGCCACTTCTTTGTTGGTCAGGCCCTCCTCAATGGCCGCCACTACCTGTGCCTCACGTGGGGTTAATTTCTCATAAAGGTCAGTGGTGCCCTTGGGGTTGAAATATTCGACCACCTTCCGTGCGATGCCCGGCGACATCGGCGCACCGCCTTCATGGAGCGACACAATGGCTCCTTTGATTTTCTGCAACGGTGTTTGCTTAAGCAGATATCCCGACGCACCATTGCATAGCGCTTGGAATATGCGGTTGGCATCGTCATAAACGGTCAGCATGATGACCTCGCACTTCGGTGCATGTTTCTTGATGCGCTTCACGCCCTTGATGCCCGATTCGCCGGGCAGGCCGATATCGGAAAGAACGATATCCAGAAAGATGTCAGCTTTCCATTGCTCGAAAAATGCTTCCACCGAATGTGCAGACAGCAAACACGAAAAGCCGGGCTGCTCGTTGAAAAAGTCAACCAGCATGTTCCTGATTTGTTCGTCGTCTTCAATTATGCCTAGGCGTATCATACGGTAAAGGTAGGTATTGTTTATTAAAATGCACCCCCCCTTTTGGGTAGTGCGTAAGCAACAATATCAAGGAATAACCAACTATCAAGGAATAACCAAATGGAGGCTAAAAACCCCACTAACTGCCGTGTACGACAACTTCCCACCCACCCGGTGCGCCCGTAGCCGCATGCTTTCCAGTCCGCGACCGCCCTGTTGGTCGGCTATGGGCCTGTTCCCGTCCGTAAACCGATTCCAAATGGTAAGTTGGATCGTGCGACCGAAATCCAAAGCGATGTTAATTTCCGAACCGTCGCCATATTTCATGGCATTGGTTAGTGCTTCTTTGAAGATGAGGAACAGGTTTTGCCGGACAAGCTGCGTTACAGCCCGTGATGTCTGGTCACCGTGCACGTCAAACCGGTAAGTGATCTCCAACTCTTCACGGAGTTTGAAGAGGTAGTCCCTCATGCGGATCACCAAGTCCTTTACCGTATCGAACCGGGAGTCGATCGACCACACCATGTCACTCATCGTCAGCAAGGCTTGTTTGCTGGTATCCGCGATTTGCTGCAATTGCTTGTCGTCGGGCAGCCCTTGGTGTTTGGCCGATAGCATATCCGCCTGGAAATAGATACGGGTGAGGGAGCTGCCCACCTCGTCATGCAAATCGCTAGCGATCTTGATGCGCATTTTCTTCTCTTTTCGCAGGACATTCTCGCGGTACCTGAAAAAAACGCCGATCGAGCAAACCACAGTTAACAGTACCAACATATTGAACCACCAGGTTTCATAAAAGTGCGGCAGTTTGGTAATGGTAAACGCCCGCTTACTGCCCATCGTTGCCGTACTCAGGGTTTCCAACCGGAAACGATATTCGGCAGGTGAGGGCTCGATGAGCGAAATGAACTGCCCGGATCCCAATGATTCCCAATCGCCATCGTTCAGGGCATACCGGACCCGGCCGTTTACGCGATGGTTGCCCGGCGTGCCCACATACAGCGCCGTCAAACTCTGCCCCGGCTGGAGCATCAACGAATTTTCACCGCGATAGGGCCATGTGTAATCGGCCGACTTCTCGCCCGATGCTCCCGTGGCCGTATGGATTTCGGTCACGTAGCTCTCCAGTTGATGGGGGTGCTCAAACCAAGGTTGGGTCATATCCAATGCCGTATAGCCCATCAATCCACCGATATACAGCCGTTGCCGCGGCACGTCCCAGAACGACGCCCCCGAATTGAATTCCGACTGGGTCAAGCCTTCCGCCATGCCAATGCGTCGCACCACGTTGCCTTGCACCATGTTCAATCCGTCCGCCGTACCGGCCACAAAGATACCATTGGCGTGTTCCAAGCTATACACCAGGTTATTACTGAGCCCTTCGCCTGTGGTGAGCGCTTGGAGTGTATGCCCTGTTCTATCTGTTGCTACCATTCCATTCCCTTGGGTAGCCAACCAAATCGTGTCGCCCACAACGATCGACTTGAAAACACCTACATTTCCGCTTTGGGGGTATCGCTTGGTGACGATCCCATTCCGCACCTCATATAAGCCAAGATGCGTACTCAACAGGAGGCTACTGTCGGCCAACAACCGGATGTGCCTGATTTGCACATCTAACGCGTTGGCTTCTGCAGCGGCCAGCGGGTATTTACCCAAGCGATGGGTTTCCTTGTCCAACATCCAAAGGCCACCCATACTGCCGATAAGGTAATCGGTCTCTGTTTCGGCGAGGCTCAACACGTAGGTGGGGAGATTAAAAGCATATTGATTGCTAGCGGCTTCGGAAAGCGTGTACTGGATATCCGATATCCGGCGGAGCCTCCGATCAAAAATTTTAAGCATCCCCCCTTCTGTACCGATCAGCAGTTCGTTGTCGTTCATCGGGAGCATCGCATACGCATGCTTCAGATTCTCGAAAACCACCACTTCGCCATCTGGTCCGACGAATCCGGCACCGTTATAAGTCCCATAAAATAACGCCCCGTCGGGGTACACATAGATGCCCCTTGTGCTTTTGTTGGCGCCTGCATTGGTGGGGACGAATTGTGAGACCCCTTCGGTTTTGGGATAAACAACAAAAATCCCCTCCTCGGTACCCAGTAGCGCCTCGTTTCCGGAAATTGTAATGTTGGTCGTATTGAACCGGTGTGTCGACGGGATGGGCAGCCGCTGTTGCAGACCGAGGCCAGCATCCAGCAAACAAGCCGATTCATCGTCGGCATAGATGCACATTCCACTATCCTGCGCCAAAACGTAGGTCCTATCGTTCGACAGGGAGAATCCGTCTGGCGTATACCCGCTAAGGCCGTCCTGGCCGTCGAATCGAAAAATGCCCTGTTCATAGACGTCCAGCAGTAGGGCGTCATTTCGAACAAGGAGGAAATTAACGATATGGTCGATGCCAGGCAGCGGATGGTAGCGCGTATCGGCGAGGTCATCAGCTCGGATGGACAAAACGCTGCCGGCGGTGGTACCTACCCAGTACCTGCCTTTCCAGAAAGCGACGCACCGGGGCGATACCCGGTTTTTGGCCGCATGCCCCCGTTCGTACAAGGCGTCTATCCGCGTCAACGTGTCGCCAGCTATCAAAAGCAGGTGCCCGTTCTCATAGGCCACCATAACCGTCGAATCGGCAAGTTGCTTAATCCAGACTACCGTTCGGTCCTGAACGGGTGGCAGCAGCGCCGAATCTACGGCATGTACCGCCCAGGTTTTCAGGTCGAGATAGTTCAAATTGGCATTGCCAGCCATCCATAGCCGGTTTTGGCGATCAATCAGCATGCGTTGCGGCATATCGTCGGTAAGTCTTTGGGCTGCAATGGTTTTCAGGATATCCAATGACCGATAGCCGTCATAACGGTAAATCTCACCGTTGGTTAAGAACCAGATAAAGCCGAGACCATCTACGGTGACATCCTTGACCAATACCTCCTCACGATCGGGGAATAGCTTTAATTTGGTAATCATGTATTCTTGTGCGGATACCGACGAAAAGAAACTGGCGGTAAGCACATATAGCATCATTTTTGCAACAACTCGCATGAGTAGGCAGACAAAAATCAAGGTATTGTTCATTTGTTGGAAAACCGACGATAAAAGTAGGTAAAAAACCGTACTTTTTGGTTAATTCTTCCGAAACGTATTATCGGCTGCCATTGCCAAGCGCATACGATAGAAAAGGTAGCCGCTCGTGGCTCACCGGGGTGCCGGTGCTTTAACCGAATCGCAAAACCAAATCCGTCTTTTTGCGTTACAGCCTAAATGGACTCGAATAACTGCGTAGCAATCATGAGCACCGATGAAATTATTCTGATGCGAATAACTGCGTAGCAATCATGAGCACCGATGAAAATATTCTTATGCGAATAATCTATCAACTTACTATATATTATCCCGTCAAATCCTTAAGTTTGCACGATATTTTTACAAGAAGTGAAACGTGGCTTTTTACCTTACATACCTTCTTATCGGTACTTTACTGTTCAGCTTTATCGCTGGCTTTACGTTGTTTGCGGTATACAGCGAACGTAAGGTAGCAGGTTTTGTGCAAGATAGGCTGGGCCCCATGGAGACCGGCCGGTATGGCAGCTTGCAAACCCTCGCTGATATCCTGAAGCTCATCCAAAAAGAATACATCACACCCGCCGCGGCGGATAAAGTGCTCTTTGCTGCTGCACCTGTCATCATTTTCATCGCGGTATTCCTCGGTTTCGCCGTGATGCCGTGGGCGCCGGGGCTGGCTCCTTCCGGCCTGTACCTCGGTCTCTTTTTCGTCATCGCCATCATTTCCGTCGATGCCATCGGCCTGCTGATGGCCGGTTGGGGATCTAACAATAAGTTTTCGTTGCTTGGTTCCATGCGGGCCGTGGCGCAGATTGTCTCCTACGAGATTCCTTCGGGCTTAGCGCTGATCGCTGCCGTGATGATTGCCCAGACACTCGACCTGCGGGAGATGGTCGTTAACCAAGGTATCCGAACGGGAGAAACCTTGTTGTTCGTTGGGGTTTGGGATGTAACCCAAGTGGGCGGGCTGTTCGCTTGGAACGTCTTCCAGGCACCCCATCTCCTACTCGCTTATGTGATTTTTTTTATCGCGTCGCTGGCCGAATGCAACCGCGCACCCTTTGATATACCGGAGGCCGAGTCGGAATTGGTGGGCGGCTTCCATACCGAGTATGGCGGACTCCGTTTCGCCTTTATTTTCCTAGCCGAGTACGCGATGATGTTCCTCGTGGCCATGATCGGCGTGGTGGTGTTCCTCGGCGGCTGGAATACACCCTTACCCAATATCGGCGTGGTGAAGCTGGCCGACTGGACAACGGGGCTGGCGTGGGGCGTCTTCTGGACATTGTCCAAAACCTTGCTTATCGTAGGGATACAGATGTGGATTCGCTGGACGTTGCCCCGCTTGCGGGCTGACCAGCTGATGGCGCTTTGCTGGAAAATACTGACGCCGTTGGCGTTCCTCTGTATGGCCATTTCGGGAATATGGCGGGTGTGGGTGATGGTTTAGTATGGAGACGTGAGCGTTGAGATGTGGGATATGAGACAGCAAATAGCAAGCAGCGAACAGCAAATTGCAAATAACATACAGCACTGAGCAAATAGCAAAAAATGTTTAAAGTAACCATACAGGCATTCATCACCGCAGCCAAGGGATTGGCGGTCACCCTGGCGCACTTCTTCGGTGCGCGGCGGTCGCGCGGTGTGGTGGATGTCCGTAAGGCCAATTATTTCGAACAGCAGGAAGGCGTGACAACGGTACAGTTTCCAAAAGAGAAAATGCCCATTCCTGAAGTGGCACGCTACCAACTGGACGTCGAAATCGACGACTGCATCGTGTGCGACCTCTGCGCCAAAGCGTGCCCCGTGGATTGCATCACCATCGAGTCGGTAAAGGCCACCGACGTGATCGGCAAAACATCGGATGGCAGTGTGAAGCGCCTCTATGCTGCCCAGTTCGATATCGACATGGCCAAATGCATGTATTGTGGCCTTTGCACGGTGGTGTGCCCAACGGAGTGCATCACCATGACCGACCAGTACGACCGGAGCATGACCAACCTGGCGGAACTGACGTATTCGTTCGCCGATATGACCCCGGAAGAAGTGGAGGAAAAGAAGCGCGAGTGGACGAAGTTTCAAGCTGAAAAGGAGGCAGCCAAAAAGAAATAGATGCAAGCACTGGTGTTTTATGCTTTTTCGGCAATCGCCATCGGTTCGGCCATTATTTTGGTGAGCATGCACAACCTGGCCCGGGCGTTATTCCTCCTTTTCGTCGTGCTCTTTTCCGTTGCCGGTCTCTATGTCTTTGCCTTGGCCGACTTCGTAGCCATCACGCAGATACTCATTTACGTGGGCGGCGTATTGGTGCTGATGCTCTTCGCCTTTATGCTTTCCAACAAAACGTTGCTCGATCAACTGCAATCGGGCACGGCACACTTTTTCGCCCTACCGGTGTGGCAATCGCTGTTGGTAGCCGGTGGCTTCCTGGCCATGCTCGTATATGCATCGGTACAGCTGGGCGCCAACCAACCCGTCTGGATAACTGAGGCCGCGTCAGCTGGCACCACGATAACAGCGTCCGACAGCACCGTCCAGCACATCGGCGTCCAACTGATGACACGCTACCTATTGCCCTTCGAAGTGATTTCCGTATTGCTCATGATGGCGCTAGTGGGCGCGGCGCACCTTACCCGGAAGGAGGACAGCCCATGATCACCCTCACCCATTTCCTCGTTGTCGGCGCCTGCCTGTTTTCCATCGGCCTCTATGCCGTGATGGCTCGCCGTAATGCCATCATGGTACTGGTCGGAATTGAGCTGATGATCAATGCCGCCGTCATCAACCTCGTTGCTTTCGGGCGCTATGACGCGGAGCGATACGGTGGCCAGGCCTTCGCGCTCTTTGCCATCGTGCTTGCAGCGGCAGGTGTAGCCGTGGCCCTGGCAATCATCCTCAACGTATATAAGCATTACAAAACCATCAATCCGGAAGATATCAACCAGCTAAAAGACTAACGACGATCCATTGACTCCACCGACGCTGACATATCCGATTCTGACTGCCCTCGCAACGGTGCTTTTGCCATTCGCTGGCTTCCTGCTGTCGGCGATGGTAGGAAGGCGGGCCAAAAATGGCGTCATTTCCATCGCCGCCATTGCATTGGCCGTCGCCACGGCTGGCTACACCTTCGCACAGGTATGGGGCGGCGAGCCCATTCATACCCAATGGCAGTGGTTCACTGTCGGCGAACAGGTTTTCCATGTCGGGATACTGTTGGATAATATGTCGGTGCTGATGCTGCTGCTCGTGGCCGTAGTGGCCCTGCCCGTACACCTTTATTCGGTGGCCTACATGAAAGGTGATTCCGGCATCCATCGCTATTGGACCTACCTCAGCCTCTTCTGCGCCGCCATGCTAGGACTGGTCATTGCAGATAACCTCCTGTTGATGTACATCTGCTGGGAACTCGTGGGATTTGCCTCCTATCTGCTTATCGGTTTCTGGTTTACCAAAGATGCCGCTGTGCAAGCCAACAAACGCGCGTTTATCATCAACCGCATCGGCGATATCGGTTTCCTCGTTGGCTTTGCCCTCCTCTACAGCGGTTTCGGTACGCTCGATATCACCGCCCTTTTCGGTAGCGAGGGGTTTTTCGCCTCGGAAGTGGAGGTCGGTACGTCGGGAGTTATCGGTGAGAGCGCGCTACCGACCGGTTGGCTGACCGCAGCCGGACTGGCCTTTTTCTTCGGGGCAATGGCCAAATCGGCCCAATTCCCGCTACATGTGTGGCTGCCCGCCGCGATGGAGGGGCCGACGGCCGTGTCTTCCCTCATCCACGCAGCCACCATGGTCGCCGCAGGCGTATTTCTACTGGCGCGCATCTTCCCGGTGTTTGACGATACCGTTTTATTGGTCATCGCTACAACGGGCACCATTACCGCACTCGTCGCCGCTTATTTTGCGCTTACCCAATTCGACATCAAGAAGATACTGGCGTTTTCCACGGTATCGCAACTGGGTTTTATGATGGTAGGCATCGGCATCGGCCTGTATCCCATTGCGCTGTTCCACCTCGCTACCCATGCGTTTTTCAAATGCCTGCTGTTCCTCTGCGCTGGGGCCATTATCCATGAGATGCAGCACGTCAACGACAAGCATCGCCTCGGCATCGACCCGCAGGATATCCGTAACATGGGTGGCTTGCGCCGGCAGATGCCCATCACCTTTACTACGATGTTCATCGCATCGCTGGCGCTCGTGGGCTTCCCGCTCACATCGGGTTACCTTTCCAAAGATGCCCTGCTCGTGCAGGCTTTCGAATGGGCCGCGGCACATCAGGGTGCCACACATATCATACCGTACGTGTTGGCCTTCGTGAGCGTGCTCACCAGCTTCTACATTTTCCGCCTGTTGGCCAAGGTGTTCTTCGGCTCGGCGGCCCTGCCGGTGTTGGCTGCCGGCCAGACCAGGCTACACGACCCATCCTTGTGGATGGTCGGTCCGATGCTATTCCTGGCCGCCTGCTCGCTCTTCCCCTTGTTTAGCTTCCATCCGTTGAACGATGGCCATGTATGGCTCTTGCAAGGACTTGTGGTCACGAAACCGTTTGCCTCGCTTCCGATGCTGCACCTTGCCATCCCTATCGGATCCGCACTAGCTACCGTAGCGGTTGCGCTACTGGTATGGCGTTGGTACGTGAAAGGGGCCTATGCGCTAAAAACGGACGGGCCACTTTATCGGCTGTCGCTAAACCAAGGATACTTGGATGGCCTGTACGACCGGTTCGTGGCTGATACTGTCCTACGCGCTGCTGGTGCGCTGCGTTGGGTAGACACCTATGTGGTGGATGGACTTGTACATGGGTTAACCGAGCTGGGGCGTAACCTCGCATCCGCTGCTGCCTGGGCGGATCAGCGGATCGTGGACGGACTGGTCCGGTTCGTCGGAAAACTGGCGTGGGGGCTGGGCAACCTCGTCCGGCGGACGCAAACCGGCCGGTTGCAGGGCTACCTATCCAGCCTCTTTTTGATTATTTTGGCGATTTTGCTATACCATATGATCGTGCAAACATGAACCCGCATCTATTGACCATACTCATTTTTTTACCGCTCGTCGCCGCAGCGGTGATGTTTGTTGTTCCCGCAGGCAAGCGTACGGCATACAAGTACATCGCACTCGCCACTGGCCTACTGCAACTGTTGCTAAGCGGTGGCATGTACTACCTGTTCCACCCCAAGGGTGCCGGCATTACGCAGGAACGACTTTATCAGTTCGTGGACCACATCCCTTGGATACGGCTTGATATGGGAAGCTTGGGCAAGTTGGAGATCGATTACTTCATCGGCGTGGATGGTCTTTCCATGCCGTTGCTCTTCCTGTCGGCCCTAGTGATGGTGATTGCCATCGGTGCCTCTTGGAACGTACAGAAAAGCGCGAAGGGCTATTTTGTGCTGCTGATGGTCCTTGATATGGCCGTGATGGGGGTGTTTTCGGCACTGGACTTCTTCCTGTTCTATATTTTCTACGAATTGATGCTGTTGCCGCTATATTTCCTCATCGGGATATGGGGCGGCGCCCGCCGCGAGTACGCCGCCATCAAGTTCTTCCTCTATACGTTGTTCGGCTCGGTGTTCATGCTGCTCATCATCGTGGGGCTCTATTTCTCGGTTACTAATCCCGAAACGGGCGCCCACACCTTTAATATGCTCCACATGATGGACCCGGCCAACTACGTGCCCGGCTCTTTCTTTTCCGCATTAGCCAACCAAACGCTTTTCGGCATACCGGCGCGGCTGCTCGGGTTCATCGTGCTGTTCATCGCTTTTGCCATCAAGGTGCCCATCGTACCACTACACACTTGGCTTCCCGATGCGCACGTGGAAGCGCCCACACCGATTTCCATCATCTTGGCGGGCGTATTGTTAAAAGTGGGCGGCTACGGCATCCTGCGCATCTGTTTCAGCATCTTCCCCGACGCGGCTGTACAGTCGGCTTGGTGGCTCGGCCTGATTGGCGTGGTATCCATTATTTATGGCGCCCTTGTCGCCCTGTCGCAGCGTGATTTGAAGCGCATGATTGCCTATTCGTCGGTATCGCACATGGGTTTTGTGTTGTTGGGCGTAGCCTCGTTTACGACAGAGGGCACCGCTGGCGCGGTATTCCAGATGATCAGCCACGGCTTCCTGTCGGCCGCCCTCTTTTTCTTAGTGGGCATGCTGTACGACCGGGTGCACGACCGGGGTATCTACCACTTCCGGGGTTTGGCCACGCTGATGCCGCGGTATACAGTGTTCGTAGCCATCGCCTTTTTCGCCTCATTGGGCCTGCCCGGATTTTCGGCGTTCATCGGCGAGGTGTTCGTCATCATTGGGGCCTTCAATGCCGAAAGCGTGCATGGCCTGCTTCCGCGGTGGATGGCCATCGCCGGATCTTTGGGGATCCTGCTCAGTGCAGCGTATTTCCTTTGGACCCTGCAACGGATGTTTTTCGGGCAGCCCCGTCTGAAAGGCGGTGCGGAGTGGTCCGTAGCGCTGACAGACGCATCGTCACGGGAGACGGCCATCATGGTACCGATGCTCGCGCTCGCGCTGATATTGGGGGTATATCCCGCCCTCGCGTTGGATAAAATCAATGCCTCGGTATTGGCACTCGTTGAATTAATCGTTAATCGTTAATAAAGTTGATAGGTAACGTGACGCAATTGCTACCCGATATAAGCGAAAGGCTGGACCACATCGTAGGCGGATTGCCCACACTGGCTCCGGAACTGGTGCTGATCACGGCATTCGTCGCAAGCATCCTCAGTGGCCTGTTTGTCGACCGCTTGTGGCGTCATGCCACGTTCACCCTGACACTGTTTGGAATTGCCCTCTCCGCCCTGTGCAGCGGCTTCCAACTTTCCGTACCCGATACCGACGGTGTATTGTTCGGCATGGTGGCTACCGACGCGTTCAGCCAATACATGCGTATATTGATTGCCATCGTCGGCCTACTGTTTGCATGCTTCGTGCATGCCAGTCCCGACTTCGGTGCGCACCGCAAGAAAACGGGCGATTTATACAGCATCCTACTAGCTGTGCAGATTGGCCTGAACCTCATGGCGCTCGCCGCCAACTGGCTCCTCACCTTTATCGCCATTGAAATGGTGTCCATTGGTTCCTATTTGATGGTCGGCTATCTCGCCAAGGATGCCCGGCAGACCGAAGCGGCGATGAAGTACGTGCTGTTCGGTGCCGTGTGCTCGGCGGTGATGCTGTACGGCATGTCGCTGCTTTACGGCTTTACGGGTAACCTCGACTATACGTCGGCCCAGCATATCATGGGACTTAACAGCACATCGCCTTTGTTGGTCACCATCGCTCTCCTATTTGTCTTCACGGGTATCGGATTCAAGCTCACCTTCGTGCCCTTCCATTTCTGGACACCCGACGTGTATCAGGGAGCGCCCACGCCCGTAACGGCATTCCTTTCCACAGCGCCAAAAATCGCTGGCATCGCCCTACTGGCTAACATCCTATATGCATGGCCAGCGGATAGCTTCGCCTACCAGCACCTCCGGTTGATGCTGGTGGCTGCGGCTGTGGTGACGATGCTATGGGGTAATGTGGCCGCCTTGCGGCAAACCGACGTGAAGCGTATGATGGCTTACTCGTCGATCGGCCATACCGGCTTCTTGATGATGGCGGTATTGGCGTATTCCGCGGGAGACCACACCGTCCTATTGTACTACCTAGCTGTTTATGCGATGATGAACATAGGGGTATTTATGCTGACGGGTTACATCGAATCGCGCACCGGCGCTGTGGATGTGACGCAATACCGCGGCTTGGGTAAGGCCATGCCACTGGCGCTGGTGTGCTTTACGTTGATCATGATATCGCTCACCGGCATCCCCCCTACCTCGGGTTTCGTGGCGAAGCTGCTCGTGTTTACCGCGGTCTTCCACGACTGGCAAGCAACCGGCGATATCGGTATGGTCGTGCTGTTGATTGTGGGCGCGCTTACCACCGTCATTTCTTTATTTTTCTATTTCAAGATTCCGTTGCATGCTTTCCTGAAAACAGCGGATAGCGAATCGGAAATGAAACCGTTGCGCTATTCCATCCTGTGGCTGGCGGTGCTGCTTACCGTTGTCGTATGGGTACTGGGCGTGTTTCCGAATGTGTTGGTGGGGTAAGGGATTTAGTTTGCCTTTCCGGTTTGTTTCATTTCTTGATAAACGACGCTGGCCAACCAGCCAAGAAAGAAACAGGAGATGACACCTGTGGCGCTATACAGCATAAAATGCATCGACGTGAATACCAACACATAGAGTTGGGCGAAAATACTACAAGCGATGCCTACGATTGCGCCAAAGTAATTCGCCCTTCGATCCAGCAAACCAAGCAAAAACACTCCGCCCATGCTGCGCCTTCCCTTCACCATCGCCCCAACTGCCACCTTCGGGCGTGAATTCCATCCACCCCTGTATCGTGTGGTCGTTTATCCTTCCTGTTGTTACTGAACGGCAACGAGCTCGATTTTCCGTGTTTTCGGTATCGCCGCTTCGCGCATGGCTGCTACCAACTGGTCGATTTGGTCTTGCCAAGCCTCCCGTACTTCGGGCAGCATGGCCTTCGTATACAAATCCCTTTTCGCCCGCAGCCAACCGTCGGCGGCAATGTGTTCGTCCATTCGCCAGGTAGGTGGCTTCAATGATCGGTTGGATGCGCGCAATCACGGCGTTCCGGAACCGCGAGTTATAAAAGTTGGCATCCTTGAGCGCCGCCTGGATATAGTTGTAGGCCAGGTCTACCGCTCCCTTTTCGTGCAGATACATCGCCAAATTCAACAGTGATTCATTTTCTTTCACGGCGAGCCGCACATCGGTGATGGCGGCCAGCAACAGGTATTTTTCCTGCAGCAGCTGGTTTCCGAGTTCTTTATGGATCATTGATAGCCCCATCGCCGACATCGCGTAACCGTGGGAATCGACCGGTTCGTTCTTGAAGAGTGCCCACTGGATCCCGGCAGATTCTTCGTACTTCCCTTTCGCCTTCAGCTTGAACGACTTTTCTTTCAGGTACATATCCGAGTCTTTATCCAGCAGGTTCATCAGGGTGTTCCGGCATCGCGCAATCTCGGCGAGGTGTACCCGATTGTACTTCGGGTTGTCGGTATATTTGATGAGGTTTTCGTTATAGCGGATATAACCCCAGCAATAGTATACTTTCAGGTGGTGGGGCAGGGTATCGAATACGATGGTATCGAAAATCTCGAAAGCTTGGGTGAACAGGCCCGATATTGATAGCACGAACGCCAGCCGCAGCCTGCTTTCGTCGATCAGTTCCTTGTTGTCCAGTTCGCGGGTCATCTGCATGTTCCGGTCGATGTACGCGAGCGCGGAATCGCATATGAAAGACTGGTATTCGGCAATCAGTTCGTTGTTTAGGTGATAGCGGTTATCCGCCGACGGCTCCCGCTGGAGCCGCCGCTTGATATCAACTATTTTCTGTTCTTTCGCCACCGTGTAAACCGCGCGTTTCGCTATGGTTTTATCCATTACCCCCAATAACGAATCGATTTCGGTTTTCCCATCATTCGGAAATGCGAATGTGCAAAAACCTAATAACGAAATGATGATGAATAAACGTCGCCTCATTTTTTCAATAACAATTGGTCGGCAAGTTGCTATGAAAGGCAAAGCTAGCGAAATATACGTGAAACCCGCAAAAGACTCATATTGCTAAACGCTTCCACTGCTCTTGGCGGAAGTACTTCATCAGGATGGTGAAAACACCCCATACTGCCGTCGCTAGCCCCCAGATGAGCATTTCATTCGATGCAAAGAAATAATGGATGGCCCGGATCAATATCGAAGGGCCACTCCCCCATAAAAATTCCGCAATGCTGCGGCATTGAAAAAGCGGCCGCCGAATGCGTTGATGTCATTGCCGAGGCTATATTGCTGGTTCAACAGGTTGTCGCCACCTACAAAAAACCGCAAGGCCAACCGCCCCCCCACCGATGTTTCCCAATTCAATTTGGCTTGTAGCAAGTGGTATTCATCGGCGAATACCGTGTTCACATCATTTAGCGGAATGGAAGCCGTATAATTATGCATGACATAGGCGCTGATATGGAGCGGTAAGTGGATCAGCAAATCGCTGACAACGGTGCTTCCGGGAACGCCGGTTAACTTATTGCCCGTAAAATCGTCAGCTCCAACACGATAATTGCCGAAACGAAACTTACTTAGCGTGAGGTTCGAGCCCAACCGCATGCCACGTACCCATCCGTCCATGCGAGGCTCAACCACCCAAGCAGCTACAGATAGCTCTGCACCGCGCTGCTCGACGGCACCGGCATTACCGAAATACTCCGCACCGTTGTCACGCAACTGGCGGATGATCGCATCGTTCATCCGGTAGTAAAATAACGAACCGTCCAGCCAAAACCGACGGTCGGCACGTTGCCAGCGTATGCCAGACTCGTAATTCCAACCGGTCTCGGCCGCCAAGGCGGTATTGATGGTATTGTCGGACGGGCGCACCTCCGCAATGGTTGGCGGCGAATAGCCACGCGACACGGAGGCCCGCAAGGCCAATGTGGGGGTAAAAAGATACGAAAGTGCCACACGAGGCATCCACTCGGCATCGAACCGGTTTTCCGTATACGTCTGGTCGGCATTCGGATAACTTGACTTGAAGGCGTACCCGTAATAATTGAGGCTCGCCGACGCTTCCAATACAAGCCGCTGCCGGATATCCGCGCGGGCCCTGGCGAAATAAAACTGCTGTCGG
Organism: uncultured Parapedobacter sp.; assembly: GCA_964613725.1. Lineage (GTDB taxonomy): Bacteria > Bacteroidota > Bacteroidia > Sphingobacteriales > Sphingobacteriaceae > Parapedobacter. The sequence continues at coordinate 16,291 of CAZTJY010000063.1, forward strand.
CTGCGCAAAGCATCGATGGCCTGTCTATCGCCGCGTACACCGCCGTTATTGTCGTAATTGGCTATATCATTTTGCCCGAATTGCCATTCCATACCGGCGTTGATGTGCCATTGTACCGCATCGGCGCGCCCGTCGGAGTAGTCGATATATGTACGGAATCCGAGGTTACCTTCGTCGCGTAGTTCATAATTAGTGATAAATGGGTTGCTAAGGTCCGTGTGCATACCAAACACACTGGCTACATGACGGAATTTGGGCGTGACCTGGGCATCATGTACCAATCCGCCGACCCATGATTTATTGCGGATACCGGCTTGCTGGTCTATGGCACCGGGCACCGTTGCCGTGGCAGGGCGGGCCAGCCGTGGGTCGTCCGCCAACTGGGCCGCTGTAAGCCCTCCCGGTGTGAGGTAATCCAAGTCAGAATACAACGCGATAAGCTGCAATTCATTGTTCGAATTGTAACGCCAACGTTGTACGGTTTGAACCGATTTCCGATTCATTGCCGAATGTTTCCGATAACCGTCGGAGCGCTGGAAGGCCTGATGGACGCTGAACTCATAATTGTTCGCCGGATGTACCGATGCTGATAACTGCTGGTGAAACATCCCATAGGTGCCGCCGCTCAATCGCAGCGTTGCGGTGTTGGCGCGCTCTCCCTCGGAGCCACCGTACGGCCTAAGTAGCACGACGCCGCCCGAGTTGGCCCCAAAAAGGCTTCCATCCGGGCCCTTTAATATTTCGATGTGATGCAGGCTCCCGGCATCTAGGAGATTGAGGTACGTATTGCCCCCTGCATCGGTGAGCGGGATCTCGCCCAGATAGACTTTCACATTGCGCACGCCGAAAGGAGAACGCAGCGAACTGCCGCGAAGGGATAACCGATAGCTTCCGGGCGACCGCTCCTCCATGCGTACGCCCGGAACGGTATTGATTGCCGGCAACAAGCTTACACCGCTTTGATTCGCTAATACCTGTTGCCCGACCACACCCGCGGAAGTCGTAAGACGTAAAATGGGTTGTTCGGTGAAATAGGCGCTTACAGTCACCTCCTCCAGTCGATTGGTCGTATCCTGAGGTGTTGCTGCAGACAACCCCAAAGGAAGCACGATAAAAACACAAGCTAAAAAACGTATCATAGATTCGGATAATGACGCCCCGAAGTTACGCATTATAGCCGATTAAATCGTGATTAAACTTTGGACCCGCCGGATGGTCTAATCCATGTAAGAATAACAACGAATTGAAAGAGGAGGTTTGTACCATGAAAGCCATTATCACCTGTTTAGCCATCATGGCGGTCAGCACTGCCATGGCACAGGATTCCGATACCATCCACATACCCAAATTGGAAATCGAACGGAATAAGAAACAAGTCTTTTCGGGCCGTGATTCATCGTTGATCGTCTATATTGATACCTTGGTGATGGAAAACAAAAGTCAACTGGTTTTTTTCGGCAAAAAGGATGTGGTGCTCCATGTGGCAAATGCCCACATCGGCAAGCGTGGCTACATCTACGGAACCGATGGCAAAAATAACGGCACGGACTTCAAGATTGATATGCGGTTTGAAACGCTAGGAGCATTGTATGTGTTGGCTGGTGGACAAGATGCCAATAACAATGGTTCGCGTACCCATCCCAACGGTGACGGCGGTGATGTCATTTTCACCTACGACGGAAAGGGCATCATACCGCAAACGGACGACAAAAAAAACTCGCAATACCTGCACATAGACACGCGTGCAGGGGGATACCGTGTAAATCCACATACTGAGCTCGGCAATATATACAGCATGATTAACCGAGGGATGATAGGTAGGCCATTGGGCAATTTATCACAGGGCATGGTGTATTCTGGGTCGCCAGGTGAAGATGGCGACGTCACCTTGAAAGCATCAAGTGAGTAACGGTGGGTTAAGGGCTATCCAATGCATCGCTCACGGAGGTACCATAGGGAACGAGCGTAATTGCTGGATAAAGTGTGTTTAGCCCCATATTTACCGCTACCAAGTCTTTTCGCATATAAACGTTAAATGCAGCGGCGACATCCTGTTCGAATTTGTAGATATACCGCCCAAAGAAAAAGGAGACCGGTTTACTCAATCCCGGCAATGCCAGCACTTTCTTCTTCAGCTTCGCAATATCCATATACCGCTCGAAAGCCTCCTTATAGGTCATGATTTCGGGGCCACCGACGTCAAATATTTTTCCAAACGCGTTTGTATCCCCCATAATCTTATTCAAGTAAGCACATACGTCAAGCAGATGGATAGGCTGGCACCGGCTTACCGCAAATTCTTTGGGAAGTACGACCAGTTTTGATTTCGCCAAACTTGATAGGATATTCATCAGCGCCGATCCTTTCCCTACGATATTGCTTATCCGTACTATGGTGTATTCCAAACCACTGCGGCCCAGGTATTCCGATACGGTATCCATATTGTCGTCGGCCAATTTGGTTACGTAAATCAAGTGTTCACAGGCGGTAAATTTGAGTGCCCGAATGTAGCGCTGCAATGCAATGAGATCCATCTCCATACGTATATCAATCTCATTTACAGGAGATTGATTAAAATAAAACGCAACACGGGTATCCTTGTCTAAGCCGGTGGGCAATGCTCCCCGGAACAAATCGCCTTCAAGGAGCGTTATGCCAAATTTTTCAGGGATATGCTTGTAGAAAAATTTTCTGTTCCGTATCAGACAGGTCACCTCGTGACCCTCCTCAGACAAGCATACCGCGATATTCCTTGCTAAATAATTATTGAGGCCGGTAATCTGGACTTTCATACGCAAATGCTCCTACGCTTAACAGAGGCGGGTTGGTAAAATAATTTGTATAGCTATTACAATTGAAAGCAACATATGTTTCCAATACATGGCTATTTTTTCTACAAACTTAGACAAATCGATGAATATGCCAAGGCGCAACGGTCCCCCAATTTGTGTTTTTATTGTCAATATTCGCATTCTGGCCCATCAAGCCACATTTCGTGAATAATAAAAGGTTATATTTGCGATATTTAATCTCTCGGGTTGGTATGGACAAGAAGACAATTTTGGTTTGGTTCAGGAATGATTTGCGTATCCATGACAATGAGATACTGCTTCGTGCCGTGGAACGCAGCCAGAGGATTGTTCCCGTTTATTGTTTTGACCCGCGTTATTTTGTTGACACGGAGTGGGGTACACAAAAGACGGGTGTCTTACGGGCTGCATTCCTGCGCAAAAACGTAGCCGCACTGCAACAGGACCTACAAGCGTTGGGTGGCGATTTGATTATTACCCAAGGTTACCCCGAAAATCTACTTCCCAAAATTGCGGAACAATATGCCGTGCACGAGGTTTACCATCACCGCGAGGTAGCTTACGAAGAAACAAAGATATCCGCGCTGGTTGAAGCGTCGCTTTGGAAAATGCAAATCAACCTAAGGCATTTTATTGGCCACACACTGTACCACAAGGAAGACCTCCCCTTCCCAATCAAGGACATTCCCGATGCCTTTGCTACATTTCGTAAAAAGACAGAACGGGAGAGCAGTATCCGTCCGGAGCTGGGCCGACCGGAATTCGTCCGCACCCCCGAAGGAATGGACACAGGGTACCTCCCCGACCTTTCCGAACTGGGTTTTAATAGATCCGCGATCGTGCACACCGAAAGTCTTCCGTTCGAGGGCGGTGAACAGGTGGCGTTGCAACACATGAACACCTTCCTTTACGGCAGTCAGGATGATCTGGGTTATTCCCGCCTCTCGCCCTATATCGCCATTGGTGCCTTATCGCCCAACACCTTTTACCACGCTGTTAAAGAGGCTGAAAAAGCAACGCTCGACAAAAAAAGCGTGGAGCAGATTATACTCAAACTGTTGTGGCGCGATTATTACCGTTTTATGTTCAAAAAGCATGGCAACCAGTTCTTCCAAATAGGGGGCATGACGGGAAATCCGCCCGAAAGCGCAGCGGACGACCAAAAGCGGTTCGACAACTGGAAGACGGGGAACACTGGCCATCCGATTGTAGACAGCAGCATGAAGGAGCTAAACGAAACGGGGTACATCGCCCACCATCAACGCATTATCGTTGCTTCATACTTAATTCACCAATTGAAAGTCAACTGGCTCAAGGGTGCCGCATGGTTTGAAGAGAAGTTATTGGATTACGGACCGGCCAGCAACTACGGAAACTGGGCACATGCGGCTGGTGTGGGAAGCAGCATCAAAGACAATAAACCCGCCGATATCAAAAAACTGAGTTCGCGATTCTATCCCAAGGCAGTCGTCGCAGCCGACTAGATTTCCAGGAAATGGCGAAAATGGCGTTATCGCTAAAAGTTGGCTACAAAATTGTGGTATATTGCTATGGCAAACGATATAATAATTATAACTTTGACGCAGTATTGCATAAACAATTAAATGGACAAGCTTTCTTACCTAAGTAACGCAGACTCGGCCTATATCGACTCGTTATACGAAGCCTATAAAGAGCAACCCGACTCCATTGACTTCGGTTGGCAAAAATTTTTTGAGGGTTTTGATTTCGGTCAGAATGGTGCAAGTAGCGGCACAGCGGCAACACCCGATCATGTGTTAAAAGAAATCAATGTCTTGAACATGATTAACGGCTACCGTGACCGTGGCCATCTTTTTACGGAAACGAATCCCGTACGCCAACGCCGGAAATATTATCCCGGGAAAGAGTTGGAGACCTTCGGCCTGAGCGAGGCTGACATGGATACGGTATTCAACGCTGGTGTGGAAGTTGGCTTAGGGCCCGCAAAACTAAGCGAAATCCGGCAGTTAATTGAAGACACTTACTGCCGCTCCATCGGTGCGGAATTCAAATATATCCGTAGCCCGGAAAAGATCAAGTGGCTACAGGAACGCATGGAAGGGGAACGTAATACCCCTAACTTCCCATTGGAGCGAAAAAAACGCATCTTACAGAAACTCAATGAGGCCGTCGTCTTTGAAAATTTCCTCGGCACGAAGTTCCTTGGTCAAAAGCGTTTTTCACTTGAAGGCGCAGAAAGCTTGATTCCGGCACTCGACTCGGTGATTGAAAAGGGAGCCGATTTGGGAATTCAAGAGTTTGTGATCGGTATGGCACACCGTGGGCGGCTCAATGTGCTGACCAACATCCTAGGAAAATCCTATGAAAGCATCTTCTCGGAATTTGAAGGAAAGACCTACGCCGAAGAGGCAGAGCAGGATTTCGGTGGTGACGTAAAATACCATTTGGGCTATTCGACCGATATCACGACCGACAACGACGCAAGTGTGCACCTGAGCCTCGTCCCCAACCCGTCGCATTTGGAAACGGTGGATCCCGTCGTCGAAGGACTGGTGCGATCCAAAATCGACATGAAGTACGATGGTGACGCTACTAAAATTGCCCCCATACTCATCCATGGCGATGCGGCCGTTGCTGCCCAAGGCATCGTCTATGAGGTCATCCAAATGTCAAAACTGGAGGGCTTCCGTACGGGGGGAACCATCCACATCGTAGTAAACAACCAGGTAGGGTTTACGACCAATTTCAAGGATGGCCGTTCCTCAACCTATTGCACAGATATTGCCAAGGTAACATTATCACCGGTGTTCCACGTAAACGGCGACGACGTGGAAGCGCTGGTTTACGCCATCGACCTTGCTGTAGAATACCGCCAGAAATACCATACTGACGTATTTATCGACCTGCTTTGTTATCGCCGTTATGGGCACAATGAGGCCGATGAGCCCAAGTTTACACAGCCCTTACTGTACAAAGCCATAGAAAAACATCCGAATCCGCGTGAAATCTACAACAAGAAGCTTCTGGAACAAGGCAGTGTAGACGCCAGTTTAGCCAAGGAGATGGAAAAAGATTTCCGTAAGCTACTCCAAGAGCGGTTGGACGACTCGAAGGAAGATAAAAACCTCACACAAGACAACCCGATGTATTCGGGCGCATGGAAGGGATTGCGCAAAGCCAAGTATGAAGATATCTTCGTGCCAGCCAAAACCAGCGTTACGGAAAAAACGTTTTTATCGCTTGCCAAAGAATTCAACACCTTACCAAAAGATAAGAAAGTATTCCGTAAAATTTCGCGCCTCTTTGATGAGCGGCTCAAAATGATCGAAACCAAAACTTTCGATTGGGCTATGGGCGAATTGATGGCCTATGCTACCTTACTCAATGAAGGGTCTCGGGTGCGTATAAGTGGGCAGGATGTGGAGCGTGGCACATTTTCTCACCGCCATGCCGTGCTTACGTTGGAAGACTCCGAAGAGGAGTTCATCCCCCTACAGCAGATCAAGGGCGGTGAGCGTTTCAATATCTACAATTCCCATCTCTCTGAATACGGTGTGCTGGGTTTTGAATACGGCTACGCATTGGCAAACCCCCAGTCGTTAACCGTGTGGGAAGCCCAATTTGGTGATTTTTATAATGGTGCACAGATCATCGTCGACCAATACATCTCCAGTGCAGAGACCAAGTGGCGCCGCTCCAACGGTCTCGTGATGCTGCTTCCCCATGGGTTGGAGGGGCAGGGCCCCGAGCACTCGTCTGCGCGAATAGAACGTTTTCTGGAGCTTTGTGCTGAAAATAACATGCAGATCGTGAACTGCACCACGCCAGCGAACTTCTTCCATGTATTGCGCCGGCAGCTTAAGCGCGACTTCCGCAAACCATTGATCGTTTTTACCCCGAAGAGTTTGCTCCGCCATCCAAAAGTGGTGAGCGACATTAGTGAATTCATTGGAAAATCGCAATTCCAAGAAGTGATCGATGACGGTTTCGTGAAGTCTGCCGACGTGAAGCGGGTGCTCTTCTGCTCGGGCAAAATCTATTACGATCTGTTGGAAAAACAACAGGCAGACGCGCGTAAAGATGTGGCCATTGTCCGGGTGGAACAGCTATACCCCACCCCTATGGATAAACTTCGCGCCATCCGGAACAAATATAAAAATGCCAAGGAATTCCTATGGGTACAGGAAGAACCGGAAAACATGGGCGCATGGCCTTACATCTGCCGGAAATTCCGGAATCGGAATATTACGCTGGACGTCATATCCCGTAAGGAAAGCAGCAGTACGGCTACCGGATACGCTAAACAACACATTGCCCAACAGCTTGCCGTAGTGGGCCGCGCTTTTGAAGACAAGGCAGGAGCGGAAGTAAAGGACAACGTGAAAAAAAGTGTAAAAACCGCAGCCAAAGCAGATTAACCC
>CAZTJY010000064.1:0-23441 GCA_964613725.1 uncultured Parapedobacter sp.
TCCGGATCTCGTTCCAGTCATTTTCTTTGATAAGCGACCGTAGTGAATCTCGGTCGCCCAATGATTCCACGGCTTCTGCGACCGTCCATACATTCCCCTTGGCGTATTCGCTGACTGGGCCGGATACCTCGGGGAGCCTGACGGACTGCCCGGGGAAAGCCAGGATGGTACGTCCCCGTTCTTCATAGTTTTGGCCGGTATAGGTATTTGCCGCATCGATATCTGCCTGATAGCCTTTCAGGGCAAAAGTTGGTTCGGCAAGCTCTTCGCTACGGTAGTTGATACCACTGTTTCCTTTGCCCACCATCCGGTATTCCGCAATCAACTCAAAATCGCCCGGCTTGCCGCCCTCCCATATGATAAAGGAGTTGCTGCTCAGTTCTTCGCCGGGCTTGATTTCGCCTACAAGGGTGCCTTCTTCGACTCGCCAAATGCTGGTGTCGCCACGCCAGCCCGTTAAGCTAACGCCATCGAACAATTCCATGTAAGTTGCCGAGTCGGAAGAACGCGCAGCATCTTGTTGTGAATTCCCCGAGGTACAGGAAAATATGGTGAAGGCCAAAAGGGTAATTGTACCGATTTTCAATACCTTCATAGCACTACGTTTGTGTTTTTCCAGGCCTTGGAATTTGCCGATTCAATGACTGCATCACATACTTTCTGGGTTTCATATGCGTTTTTGAAATCCGGCTGGCAGGGTTCGCCTGTTTCCAGGCTTTTTAGGAAATCCGCCACTTGGTGAATGAAACTGTGTTCGTACCCGATGCCGAGCCCGGGTACCCACCATTTATCCATATAGGGGTGGTCGCCGTTGGTCACGTGGATGGAACTCCAGCCCTTTACGTCGGAATCGCATCCGTTATCGAAATATTCCAATCGATTCAGGTCATGCAAGTCCCACTTGAGCGATCCGTTTTCGCCGTTGATTTCGAACGTATACAACGCTTTATGGCCCCGTGCATATCGCGTGGATTCGAACAGGCCCAATGATCCGTTCGCAAACCTGCAGTGGAAGATACACGCATCGTCGATTCCAACGTCCTGTAGTTTGCCGGTATCGAGGTGCATCCTTTGTTTCACAAACGTTTCTGTCATTGCCGATACCTCGGTAATACCGCCGTTGAGCCACATGGCTGTATCGATGCAATGGGCCAGCAGGTCGCCAGTTACGCCAGATCCGGCTACATCCACATCCATGCGCCATGCGGCGTCGCCACCTTGTGGCAAATCTGCGTTGATGGTCCAGTCTTGCAGGAAGTTAGCCCGGTAGTGGAATATCTTTCCCAACTTGCCGGACTCGACGATTTTCTTTGCGAGTGTAACGGCGGGCAGGCGCCGGTAATTGTACCACACGGTGTTGGCTACGCCGGCTTTGGTGACGGCATCCACCATGGCTTTGGATTCATCCAGCGTCCGGGCAAGAGGTTTCTCCGTTAAAACCATTTTTCCGGCTTGGGCGGCTGCGATGGCAATTTCCGCGTGCAAGTGGTTGGGTGTACAGATATCCACGGCGTCGATGTCGTCGCGGGCAATCAATTTGCGCCAATCCGTTTCGTACGATGCATATCCCCATTGGGCGGCAAAGGCCTTCACCTTTTCTTCGCGCCGTGAACATACCGCTTGGAGTACCGGTTGGTATTGGAGGTCGGGAAAAAAATTCGGGATGCGATTATACCCATTGGAATGGGTGCGGCCCATAAAGCCGCAACCAATTAATCCTATCCTCAATTGCTTTTTTGTATCCATCATGCTTATCTATTGGTGAATAAACCGGTTTTTGCAGATAGCGCATCGCAATTACCGGTCATCATTATTTCAGATTAAACCATGTTGGCTCGGAACCGTACACATTCACTGCCCCGAGCCGTTTGGGCCGCTTATGCCGCAGCTGTTGCGCTTGCTGCTGTTTTTTGCCTTTTCTTCTGCCAGAAGAAGAAGATAAGGAACAATACGATGAGGAGCGATGGGAAGGTAAGCATCTTCAGCATCGCATCCTGCCCCGTGGCAAGTTCAAGTGCATTTCCGGTTAATCCGGCTGCTGCATTCTGCGCGCGGGCGCTATCGATCCAGCTTCCGATGACCGGTTGGAAGATGGCCGATGAAAACATACCGGCACCGCCGATAATCGACATGCCCAATGCACCGCTTTTGGGTACGCGCTGTGCCGCAGCGCCTACCATCACGGGCCAGAAATAACAGATGCCGATAGCGAATATAACCGTTGCGACATAAGCCATTGGTCCCGTAACGCTGCTAAACATATATATACCGATAGCAGTTAGAATGGCGCCACCTAACAACACCCCAGTTTGGCCAAATGCTCGTACAACAGGCTCGGCAAAAAAGCGCCCCACAGCCATCAACCCGCTGGTGAGTGCCAAAATAAGCATCGGTTCTGCGCCGCTGGCGGCCATAATAACGCTTACCCATTGATTGGGGCCGAATTCAGAAATAGCTGTTAGGAACATACAGAAGAAAATGAACAGGAAGGTTGGCGTAAACATGGCCCGGAAGTTCTGTGCCAAAGAGGTAGCGCCTTCGACCAACGGTTTGGGAAATGTCTTTCCGAAAAATAGGAACGCATAGATAATGGTCGGTACCATGGTGACCCACATCTGAAGTTCCCATCCTAAGTTTAAACTGGTCATGAATTGGGAAATCAACGATCCCAATACGATACCACCGGGGAACCACATATGGAATCTATTAAGCATTTTATCCATCTTCACACCGGAATACATGTCGGCGATCATGGGATTACATGCTGCCTCGGTACATCCGTTTCCAAACCCGATGAACAAGGTCGATAGCAGCAATGTGGTATACCCACCCGCATAGATGGTCATGACAATACCGATGGTGTGTGCAATGAAGGCGACCCGCATGATGTTTTTCGGACCGAACGTGTGGTAAAATAGCCCACCTAAGATCATGGAGATTGGGAAGCCGAAGAAGAACATGGAGTTGATAAACCCAAGTTGCGTATCGGTTAAATTGAATTGCTCACCAAGCTGGGGCAGAATCCCCGCCCTAATGGAAAAAGTAAAAGCTGTAGTAATCAGCGCGAAACAAGAGCCATTGAATAGGGCGCTTCTGTTAACGTTTTCGTTCATCTTTTTTTTTTTTGATTTAACTGGTTAATCCTGTTTTTTTTAATACCAATTTATAATTTCAAATGAAGCGTTGAAAATACGATGTTTATTGTCAGTTTTTAAATTTTGTGTAAAAAATTAAAAACCCGTCATAAAATGGTTACGTAGGAACGCGACCCCTTTGATCGCGATATCTTCGCGCGATGGTTCGAAATCGCGCCATACCGAAGCGGCCTTCGCCACTACTTTAACTGCGGGCGTGAACGACTCGATCACCAGGCTTCCGCGGTAATCCACTTCCTTTAATGCCGCGCGTATACTGTGCCAATCGATGTGGTCTCCACCGGGGGCACCCCGGTCGCAACCGCAAGCATGGACATGCAGCAGCCGATGGCCTGCTTTCCGTATGGCCGCTGCGGAGTCTTTCTCTTCAATGTTCATGTGATAGGTATCTAACAAGATACCGATGGCAGGATGGTCGATTTCGTCGACCAACCTTACAGCTTGGTCGGCCGTATTGATGAAGTCGGTTTCATAACGGTTTAGCGGTTCTATGGCCAGTGTGACTCCCAAATCGTCGGCCCGGTTCGCCAGTCTTCTCATGTGCATCACCACCGTATCCCACTGCTTGCTGTATTGGTCCTCGGGTGTCTGTTCTGCACGTCCAACTGTAGAATACAATGGTCCAGCCATGACCGGGCATCCGATCTGCGCCATCAACTCCATGCCCTGGGTAATGTATTCAACTGCGGCCTGCTGCTCCGCTGGTGTCCCGCGTAAGTCCCGACCGGGGCCCATGGCGGCGCAGATGGACGAACACGCGAGGCCATATTCACTAAGCTCTTTTTTGATGACGTCAGCATCGATATGAGCGGCATCTTCCAAGGCAATTTCTACCGCATCACACCCCCAGTCTTTGAAGTGCCTAAAGATATCCACCTGCTCAGTAGTAAATGGTGAAGTGAGCAGAAATGTATTGACTCCAATTTTTGTCATTTTCTATTCGTTATTCCGATTAAGAACAGTGAAGCTTTCAAAAATTAAAATCGGCCGGGAATTGCCCACGTTTGAACGCATCGAACCCAAACATGGTCGGGTTATACGGTGAAACGAACGATACGTCTATTTGTGGAGATATGGCCGTTTCCAATCCTGTAGCCCAAAGGCACGCGTTAATTAGCAATCGTCGCAAATCCGCACTTTGGAGGTCTACCGATGCGCCCATGGTGGTTGCAAACGCGTGCCCTCGGCTCCCACCGGGTAGTTGGTATGTTCGCGTCCACGCGATGGGCAACATTTCCTTTTCCGTGTTGATAGGCGCATCTTCGGTCATGCCGCTTGTCGATTGCCCATACAGCAACACCGTGGCATCGTCTAGTGCACCGACGGTATACACATCTGTGGGACCCCAAATATCAATGACCCCCATTAGCACGGGATGGTTAGCTTGGGCATCGTTAACCACGGCACGTGTCCCCTCACTTCCATGGTCGCCATGGTGGCTAACCCATGTCTCGCCAAGAACAACTTGGCCAAAGCCGTTTTCCCATCCGGGTACGCTGCTTTGGAAGTCATACTTGGCGTATTGGTCGCCCGTGTTTCTGGAATAATGGAAAGCATGCGTTGCCGTCCGAAGGCCGATGACGGGTTTGCCAGCCATAAGATAGTCGTCGATATAGCGCATCTGTTCCGGAGGGAGCTCACGAAACCGCGTAAAAATGACCATCAGTTCGGCATGTTCCAACGCCTGCAGACCGGGTATATTGGCCTGTTGATTGGGGTCGATTTCGCCGCTACGGGGGTTCAGAGAAAACAGCACTGTACAGGTATATCCTAACCGCTTAGCAAGGATTTGCGCCAGCATGGGTAACGCCTCTTCCGAACGGTACTCCTCGTCGCCACTAATCAGGACGATATGTTTACCTTTTCCCGGTCCGTTATCACCTGCGTATGTCACCCAGTCTTCCGTTGGCTGGACTTTCTCCTCATTTGAGGCTGTGTCGTTACCCACGCAAGCGGTAAAACTCGAAAATAGTGCGGCTAACAGAAAAATGGAAACGCCGGCTGCTTTATTCTGCATCATTCTTCGGGTGCTTATGGTTATCCTTCGTGCCACCCGTGTGCCCGGCGTACGCTTATTAATGCAGCTAGTATATCGTTCCAAGTTTGCTGACTGTTGAGAACCGCATTGGGAAACATACAGCCGTCCCAGCAAATATGGTTGAACTTCTTGGTGAGCTGGCCTTTTTCGTCGCGCAGCCAGTGGCCGGCGTCTTCAGCGATATTCAACTTACCCTCCGGGTCGTTGGGCAGGCAGTGGCGTCCTGTTTTGTCGTGCGAACCCGATCCGAATACCGTACCATCGTTCTGTGCCACATGGAAATCGATGGTCCATGGGCGTAATGCGCGTGTAAGAGTTTTCAACCCTTCGGTCAGGGTGGCCCGGTCGCCCCATTCGAAATCGGCGGGGAGGATACGGTCCTCCGGTTTGTTATAACCTAATAAGTATAGGAACGTGTGTGACATATCGGCTTGGAAACCGATGTTCGGCCGATTAACAGCTTCAAGGGTATCCAGCATGGCACGCCAGCTATGCATGCCGCCCCAGCAAATTTCGCCCTCGGCGGCCAACTGCTCACCATAATCCGCTGCGACATCGCATGCCGCCCTGAATGTTTCCGCAATCAATCTAGTGTTGCCGGTAGGGTCTTCCGCCCAAGCCGCAGGTGAACATGAGGAGTCGATCCGTACCACGCCATATGGGCGGACTCCCAATTCACGGAGCTGTTGGCCGAATTGACACGCTTTCCGCACCATTTCCACGAATGTTTTCCGGTTCTCGTCGCTGCCGATTGCCGATCCGGCCCATATAGGAGCAACGAGCGAACCGATCTTTAATCCGTGTGCGCTTACCTTATCGGCCAGCCGTTTCACCTCGTCGGCGCCGCCATTGATATCCACATGCGGTTCAAGTAAACCGATGTCAACCCCGTCGAACCTGACGCCGTCAACCTCCGCGGCAGCGGTGTATGCCAGCAAATCGTCAAACGGGATAACGGGTTCGGAGTCAGGCCCTTTTCCGACGATGCCCGGCCATGTTGCATTGTGTAATTTCGGGAAATTATTTGTTGCATCCATATTTTTCGCTCTTTAGGGTAAACTTAGCTAAATTCTTTTATTTAAACGGTTTGTTCCTTCATTGTGGTATCACCAAATCAGGATTTCCGGGTCCAAAATGTTTCAACATCACGATGGGGTCCGTTTTCGACAAGTTGGTAATCTTGACCCCGACTTTTGCCGCTTGTTCACTTACAAAATACTCATCGTAGGTAAGTTGGCCATAACGTATCAGCGCAGGCGTTTCGATATCCCAATTCCCCATCTTACCATGCCCTTGCATCATGATCATCCCATAGGCTGCGCCATCATGGATGGTCACGGTAGCACCGGGAAATACCGTCAATTCCTTGGCACTGAACGCGTCCGATTTATAGCAGATCCATTTTTCCGAGTAGCCGTTTGCGGCCATTTCTGCCTCGTTCCGCACCGGTAGCGGCGACATAAAGCGGTTTTGCATCGTGTTGGGGTCGAGGTTTAGGTCCCAATCGAGCACATCGATCAATTCGTCGAAATCACCTATACGGTCTTTGGGTGTGCATTTCCATAAGAGTTCCTCGGGGATGATCGCCTCGTTGACCAGCGATTGGTACATGGCGAACACGTCCGACGCTTTCTGCGGTTCGTAGGTGCATAAGCTCCCGGGTGCATGCAATAAGCCGGGGGGGACGTCCCATCCTGTTCCGGGCTCCAAGCGATAGGCTTGCGAGTAGTTGGTGATTTTGTTGTCGCCCTTGGTGAAGTTTTCCAGACATTCGCGTATTTGCGCTTTGGTTGTGCCGGGGGCCAATCCGATAAAGGTATAAGGGTAGTCTCCGCCGTGGTTATTCAGTTGCGGGGGGAAATAATACGCTTCGGGCTTTCCCTTTTGTCCTACGAGTGCCGCCTTCTCATCATTGTGGTGCACATGGTGGGGGAGTGGGCCCATGTTGTCGAAGAATTTGGAGTACATTGGCCAACTGCGGTATTCGTCCCATATCCGCGATCCGATGAGATCCCCTTGTAATTCGTTTACGGCGTCGCGGAGGAGAAACTGTACTGTTTTTCCACCATCTTCGTAAACGACTTGGCTTAGCCCCTCGTGTTCGCCAGTAAGGGGCCCATTTTCTGCCGGGGTAGTGGATGACAGCCACCGCTCGTCTATGCCACCACGGACACCTCCAAGTACGTAGTAATCATCTGGGTGGAGTTTGATGCGCCGTCCGGGGACACAGAAGGAGCGCGGTACCCAAGTGGGCGCCAGTCTCAATATGCCGGAACCCGAATCCAGTGCGTCGCGAATTAATTGTTTCGTATTCATCATTTATTGTAATTTATTTTTACTCACAGGTCTTCCTGTCGCTCTATAGCGTGCCACTATTTGTCTGTTTTAAAAACGAGGCTATGTCGTCCGGGTTTTGGTGTATGCGCACGGTTATTCCGTATTGCCTCCGCTCGTTGGGTTGCAGCATGATGAGCGACCCATTTTGTCTGGCGCGGGTTTGCCCTATTGGCGGATGTGTTCCGGGTTCTAGTCCAACCACATACTCTCCGGGGCCCCAATGCTGCCAGTTGGTCATCCAGGGGAGTTGCGATTTTTTAAATTCTATGGCCAATGCGATACCTAGGCGTGGATTATGTATGCCGCAATAGCAAATCCCATTGATACCCTCAGCGATATCGATAAACGCGGCTTCTTCACCACTGCCAATATGATCATCCAATGGCGGTTTTCCTTTTTTGTACGGTGCCCCTTCCTTGAAAATCTTCGCCTTTTCGTTCCCTTCCCTCGAGACCCAAGGACCCTGCCAACAGATATCCACACCCTCATCCACGAGGGGCCACCCGAGGTTCATGTGATAAAGCAGCATGTGTGGAGCCGGGGTATTTCCGGTGTTTACGACTTCATCGTCGATGTGGATAACGGCTTCACCCAATCTGCTTGAGATGGTGCGCCTGAGGGTGAGCTGGGTGCCGAGGGGTTGCGACTGTTTGATTATCCCGGTGAGTCGCATGTCCAGTCGGCCCGCGGCGGGGTCGGGTTGGATTACGGATTCGACAGTTCCGGGAATACCGCTGTATTGGCTATGCAGGCCTCGGTCGCCGGTTGCATCGGCCTCGGGTCCGCCGACGTGGTCGAGACCGCAGGTGGTAAGTAATCCGCCACCGAACCCATGCAGCCATTCGATACCGCGATAGGGCCGTTGTACGGGCGCTGTAACGCCAACGTCGCTTATCCACGCCAGGCTGTGCGCGTTGTATTGTGCGTCTGCAATATCAAGGCCGCGATCGATGACCACCTTATACCGGAGTCCGGCGCCGGTATTTACCCATGCAATGCGCGTTCCGCGTCCAGCGCCGTTATCAAGTACAGCGGTTTCGATGCCGCCCACCTGTGCGGGGTTAGAAACTTTATTAATCCAATCTATCGCTAGCCCTTTGTCCATTGTCACTTTTTATAAATGGGACTATTTTCGTTCCCACCTGCCATGAGGTAAGCCATGAGGTCTTTCAATTCCTCGGGATTTAACACATTCAATGATCCCGGTGGCATGATGGAGACCGTAGACTCTTTAACTTCAATTACGTCTTTCTTTAGTATTTCTCTCAAATCTTGGGGTGCATAGGGGTTTTGCGAGATGGAATAGTTCTCTTCTCCTTCGTTGATTAACCTGCCCATGATTGATGTCCCATCTTTCAGCACAAAGACCTTACTGCCGTATTGGTCCGAGATCGCGTCGCCCGGTTCAATGATGGCCGTTAGCATATCCCGCACGGAAAACCGGGTGCCGAGTTGGGTAAGGTCGGGCCCGATGGCGCCGCCCTCGTTTTGCATGGTATGGCAAGATGCGCATCTCACGGCGGCAAAAAGCGATTTGCCCTGTGCGTAATCGCGCGCATCTTTATCGTCTTCGATGGTTTTCAATGCATCTTCGATTTCCCATTTCTTGCCAGGTCCTTTGGGCGGTTCGATGTCTTCGAATAAATCTTTGCCAGATTCTGCTAAAAGTGAGTCGCCGGAAATGGTGTTGTAATGGTCGAATTGGTCGGCCGGAACTTTCTCCAACGCTATTTGCCTTGCGGCGTCTACGAAGCCCACATAACTGTTGCCCCCTTTATAACCAAATGCATTATAATACCAGTTGAAGTATCGCTCGGATAATGCGGGTGTCCAGCCTGTTGAAGCCTTGCTTAATACGGTGGCAAAGTATATCTGTTGGGCAGGGGGTGTCTTGGCCAATGTATTGGCAATCGTCATTCCGTATTCAGGATTTCTTAAAATCAGGTCCGACGAATGCGTTAATGTTGGTTCAATCGTCGTTGAGTCGTCTTTGCCATTTTCGAGGAGCGCGAGTGTTTTTTCTGTTGCATAAGGAACCCCGATGTGAATCAGTATTTTGCTGAGCTCACGGTCGAGTGCATTATCGTTCGCGGGGTAGTAATTGGCGAAATAGCCAGCCAACCGGTTGGTGATTGCTGGCTGTACATTTCCCATCCGGTATAAGGCCACTTCAACAGCCCGAAGCAAAGCAATTTTATTTTCTTTTGATATCCGGCCAAAATCGATGGTCATTAACTTACGTAACAGAATGGGTTGGAGTGCCGGGTCGCCCATCTTAGCCATGGCCAGCATGGCGTGGTTTACCGTGCGGATGTTCCGCTCGCGGAATGCTTTTTTGCCCCACAGGGTAATCGGCTGGTGCATTAAAGCCATCGTAGCCGCGTAACGTATGTGTCGGTCGTCATGATTGAGATAAGGCCATATTTCACTGACGACCGAAGTGTCTGGGTTTGCCTCGAAGTAATTCTCTATTTTCCGCCGGATGGCCATTTCGTCGGTGATATCGCTATCTTTCGCGGATGTTTCCTTTATCTTTTCGTGGTCTTTATAGGAAACCCGATACAGATCTGATTCTAGGCGGCGGCCCCCTGTCAGGAAATATAAAGAGCCATCGGGGCCGATTTCGCCGTCGGTTAGTGGCAGGGGTGCCCCCGAAAGAAATTCTTCGGCTGTCACACCGTAAGAGGCGCCCTCTTGTTTCAGTGTCACCGCATAGATGATTCCGAAACTCCAGTCAAAAGCAAATAAGCTGTTGCGGTATTTTTCCGGAAATTTTGCTTTTCCGCCGTACAATAAATTGGTCGGAGAACCTTGCCCGATATTAAGCAATGATGGCAAGTTGTCGGGGTAATAGGTTGCCCATTTGCTGTTTCCCGTTCGCCAGCCGAATTCAGCTCCTTTCGTGACGTGCAATAGGCGGGTGGGTCGATACCAGGGCATGCCAAAATCCCATTCCATATCGGAGTCGTATGCAAAAAGCTCTCCATCGTTGTTGAATGTGATATCGAAGGTGTTGCGAAAACCGCCGGCTATTAATTGCCATTTTTTCCCCAGTGAATCTGTTTTTACCACAAAACCGCCCGGAGCCATCCGGTCGTTCGCATGTCCGCGCGGATCTTTTATCAGCTGGAAGACATTGTCTTCGTTCCAATTGGAAGGCAATAGGTAGCTATCCATTTCGGGTACATCCGTATGATTACCCAACACGAGGTATAGTGACTGGCCATCCGGCGAGAGAATGATGCTGTGCGGACCATGTTCGCCTTGGCCCTTGAATAATTTTAGTTGGGTGATTTCGTCAAATTGGTCATCGTTATCGGTGTCTTTCAGCCGGTATAGGCCACTGCTTTTTTCCATTTTGTCGTCGCCTCCGTGGTTCACTACCACGTATAGGCTATTGAAAGCCCAAAGCAGCCCCTGGGCGTATCCCATTGCGATTTTTGTCTGGGTGCTATCATTTTTCCACTGGTCTTCAGGGAAGGCAAGCTGTTCGGGCTCGTTGGTCAGCGTGTCAGCGCCGATCTCCGGCATGTCCAGCCGGTACAATGCGCCATATTGGTCGGACACGATCATCCGGCCCTTGTCGTCGAATGTCATGGCTACCCATGATCCCCTTTTATTTTCCGAAGGGCTATAGAGGTGTTCCACCACGAAATCGGTGGCTACGGTTATTTTTTCCACTTTTGGCTTCTTCGGTGCCAGTTCCTTATCGGTATCATCCGTTCGGCATGATGCTATCATTAATAGCGCTGTGCATACAGCAATGTAACCTGTTGTTGTTCTGATGAATGTTTGCATATATCTGTTAAGCATGAAGAGCACGAGTAATTAATACCTTGAAGGTGACGAACTGGCCCCACAATGCTACTATGTTTACATTAAAATGCCATCCTGCACTGTCCTGAATGAATAGTCGCTAGCATAGTGCAAATCCCTATTTCAGTGGATGTTCCCCCAGCAGCTCTTCCGGCGAATAAAATCCCTTTTTATCGGCAATTGCAGCGCGGATAGCTTTAACCTGGTCTGCGTCGATCGGCGCTCCCTTATTTCCAAATGCATTTTTCACATAGGTAAGCACGGCGGCCACCTCTTCGTCGTTCAGCATTCCGCCGAAGGGCGTCATCGGGACTTGGCCCGGATATTTCTCGCCCTTCACTTCGATGGGGCCATGCAGGCCTTTCAACGTGAGTTTGATCAAGCGGGCATCGTCTCCGAGCACCCACCGCGTGCCGACAAGTGGCGGAAAGCCCGAGTTAGGCAGCCCTTTACCGTCGGCTTGGTGGCAGGTTATACAAAATCCTTCGCGCTGGAAAATCAGCTGGCCCTGCTTATAGCGGGCCAAGTCATCTCCTTTCAAGTCGGTATTTGCGACCACTTCCGTCTGGGTTTCTGCGGGGCCCGTTGATCCTTCCAAGCGGCTCGCCACTGTCTGGTAAGCCTCGGCCATCCAACTGTCGATCGGATGTTTTGCGACTTCCTCCAAGATCGGGATAGCTTCTTCCCGATCGAGCCATGAGGCTGCCACGAGGGCTTCCAGACGTACTCGCCCGTGTTTATCGGCCGCCGCCACACGCAATAATTCAGCCTGGTCGTCTACTTGATGCCCAGTATAGCGCAGTACGCGTACCGCCGCCGCGCGTACGCGGTAATCATTCGCGTGGAGCAGTTTGCGCAGCAGGGCTTGGTCCACACGATTGAGACCCCAAGTTACCCACAGGCCTTCAAGAAGGTGGTGTTCATATCCCGGTGTGTTCCGGTCCAGCCCGTCAAGCCATGGACCAAGCTGCATAAGCACATCGTTGGCGTTGCGGCCCCTTAGCTCGCGGCGTGTGCGGTAGCGGGTCCGGTACTCGGGCAACTTCAGGTTGTCGAGCAGCGTGGAGATTTCGGCACCCGCGATGGTAGCCGGTTCTACCAGTGGCCGCGAGGGATAGGTGATGCGGTATATGCGACCATGGGTATGGTCACGCAGTGGATCGCGTTGGTTGTGCTGCATGTGGCCGATCAATACATTGTGCCAATCTACCACATAAAGGGAGCCATCGGGCGCGAATTCCATGTCTACAGGTCGGAAATTCGGGTCGTCTGACCGCATCAAGTCTTGGCGGTGGTAACTGCGGTAACCCGTTCCATCCTCTTCCAAGGCGTGTTGTTTGGTGCCCAGGAAACCGATGGTGTTGTTAATGAGCATGTCGCCTTGCACGTCGTCGGGAAAATGGCGGCTCGATACGAACTCGAGGCCCGATGTGGGTCGCACGCGGTGTGCGTCTTCGATGAGGTTCCGAGCTTTCGGGTTGGCTTTGCCATATACGGGCTTAAGTGAGCCGGGCATCATCCAGGTCACATCCGGACCGGAGGTCTCCGCGTAGAAGTTCTGTCCCCATTCATCGAAGGTGATTCCCCACGGGTTGGGTATGGAGAGTTGAGCCGTATATTCGAGTTTATGCCTGGTGGGATTGTACCGGAAAAAACCGCCGTTGGTGGCGCGGACTGGCCCGTAGGCTGTTTCCACATCGCTCATCAAAAATACCCCTTGTCCCATGTATATTGCGCCGGAAGGATCGCTTGTATAGGCGTGGTGTGCATGGTGGGTGTCGTGGTCGTCGAAACCACTCAAAAGAATTTCCTTTCTATCGGCCTTATCATCGCCGTTAGTATCCAAAAGGAGGATCATATTCGTCCCCTGCGATACATAGACGCCTTCTGGTGCAAGTTCGAATCCCATAGGCAAGTGTAAGTCATCGGCAAAGATGGTTTGTTTGTCGGCCTTTCCATCATTATCGGTATCTTCTAATATCAGCAATTTATCTGATGGTTTCGGGTCGCCGGGTTTCCAGTGCGGGTAGGAAGGCATGGTCGCTACCCATAGGCGCCCCTTGTTGTCGAAAGTAAGCTGCACGGGCTTCTGCAGGTCGGGGAATTCCTGTTCCGAGGCAAAAAGGTCTATTTTGTAGCCTGGGGCCATATGGAATTTAGCGAGCGCTTCTTCGCCATATAAGTATCGCGGTAGGGGGGTGCTGGTGTTGCTTGGTAGGTAATTCGTTTCTACTTTAGGCAATACGGTCGTGGTCGCATCGGCGCTGTCGAGGTTCATTCGTATCCCTTTGCTCGCTTTCCAGATAGCCTCATCGCGTATAGCAGTCATTTCGCGGATTTTGGCGAATTCAGCCGGGTAATTGTCGGGGCCGAAAGGGTCGTAGCGGCGTCCGAATGCCTGCACGCCATTGGGATGCTTAAAGTCCTGGAACCAAAACCAATTCTTCTCCATCACAGCATCGTGGATCAGTTCGCGATTGGTGTCGACAATTTCCGTTACTTTGCCGAACACGGCATCGGCCAACCGCGTGGAGAATTCGCGGTATCCGGCGTCATTGAGCTGGGCACCGTCGATGGTCAACGGGATGCCCTGGTGCCGCGTGAACAGTTTGCGGAAGGGGCGGTACATATCCACGAAAAGTACGTCGTTATCGTGGGCCACCTCGGCCATGGCATCGGTGTACATTGCCAAGCGCTTGTTTTCTGTCGTACCATCTGGTAAATCGTAATCATCCGACAGATCTTCGAAGGCAGTTGGTGAAACGATAACTAAGCGAGGTGGCGTGCTACCGTTATAATGCTGTTTCAGGGTATGTTTTATAAACGCGTCGAGTTCGTCACGGTAGTGTTGGAGCCCTTCTTCACCGCGGAAGGATTCGGTATAACCAAAGAAAGCGATGATGATATCGGCCTGATGCCGGGTTAGCCACTGATCAGGTGTTTCCCAGTGCCCCACCGTATGGGGGTCGTTCAATAAATCGGCGTCAGATTGAAGCGTGTCTGCCCCCGGAAACGCCCATGGCGACGGACGCCCTGAGTGGAGTCGAAATCCCGGCGTATTGCCACCGTCGCACATGTTGCGGATGTACAACAGGCTATCGGGGTACCGCACATGCATTTCAGTTTCGAAATGACCGTAATCCATCATCCGAGATCCAAGGTTGTTGCCGAGGAGGATGATGCGGTCCCCGCGCCGGAGGTTTATTGGATTTGGTGTGGGGGTACTGCATTGGAAGGTACAGATGGCTGCACCCAACGTGGCGGCTAAAACCATTGATTTATGAAGGTTTGCACGGATACGCATGCGATTGCTTTATGTATTATAATTGGACCAGACAACCATTATATGGCCATTAATCCGGAGATGCAATACTACTTTTTTTGTTGTAAAATTTCATCCTGTACTGTCCTGAATTGCGTCATCGCGATTGATGTACACATCCGACCAAACTTAATTAAAGGAACGTGGAATTGCAAATGGCCGTATGGGGTAGGCGATGAACTGGCTTTAGGTTAGGACAGGGAAAAAAGTATCTGCCGATTGTTGGGATTGACTTTAGGTAAATTTAGGCAACTGGAAACGGGTGATTCGACAGGGCCGTCGGAGCACCCGTTCCATGTTATTAATAATTATACTTATCGATTTTGTCGATTTGGTTATTGTCTTTGGTAAATACCAACACCGGTTGGTAACTGTCTGCCTCTTCTTCGGTAACAGTGAAAAAACTAAGGATGTGGACCGTGTCGCCCACTTTTGCATGCAGTGCGGCACCGCCGTTCATACATACTTCGCCGCTCCCGCGTTTTCCGGGGAGGACATAAGTCATGATACGGCTACCGTTGACAGCATTGTTGACATATACTTGCTCATATTTCTTTATCTGTGCTGCATCTAGCAAATCAGCATCTACGGTTATTGATCCGTTATATGCTACGTTTGCTTCTGTTACTTTGACGGTGTGAATTTTTGATTTTAGAATAGTTAACTCCATATTATCGTTTGTGTGTTTCGTTGCCTTGTTATGCTGTTTTCGCCTGTTTGTCTGGTATTTCGGTTGTTTCAAGTACAATTTCCTTGCCGTATTGCACCACGCTGTGGCATTTGTGATGGCAATGATAGGTGAATTGATAGGGCATATCTGGGTTTATCGGGTGATTTCCAGCGCAAGCAACCCGGTATTCTTCATGGCCGTTTGCTGCATATTTGGTAACGGTGAGTGCGTCGCCTTCTGCATCCCGGTCAAGTATAAACCACGCCCCCTCTCCAATTCCCCCCAACCACTGCGCTGTGGCCGGCACCGTTATAGGACGTTGCGGTTCGGCGATATTGCCTGGCTCCATATCGCATGGAAGGCTCTTGGATTTCGTGGACGAAAAGTTGTATAACAATTGGTCTATTTGGAAGTGTAGCGAGTGCCAGCGATTCATCTGTTTTGCCACTAGCTTGCCTTTGTGATAGCAATGGACCACGCCGTCAGGCGCAGCGTTCACCACGTTACTCATGGGGCTGGGCTTGATGCTTTCGGGTAGGGTAATGCGCCGCCTTGCAGGGTGGTTGCCTGGAAACCCAGCCAAGAGCACTTGCGCCACGTAACGCGAGCAACTATTATTCCCCCTAGCGATTGCCCCATATTTTATTGGTCCTTGTGATACAATCTGGCTGGCAAACCGATGCGCTGTGGCATAGGATAAGCCTGTGGCGACGGAGAAGAATAGCCGTCCACCACCGTGCGTGGCATCCTCGATTTGGTGCAACTCTTCCAAGATGGCCGCTAAATTGGCAACCTCGTCCTTATCATTGATTTGCGCTAGGGTTTCCAATGCGAGCCGTGGGTCTGATTCGACGGAGCGGGCGCGCCCATAGCCACGCGGTGTGATGTACCTTCCAAAGTCGAAATAAGCCAATGCCCCCGTTTTCCGGTGGATCAAAACCATAGCTGCGTGGCCCACTTTGAAGTTCAGATTTTTTACGATACCGAGTTGTTTAAGTACGGCCATCCATCGTTCATCGCCTCGTGCCGTTTGATCTGGCCACGCCATAACCAATGCCAAATCCTGGTGTTCTTCCAACTTACCCTCCATTCATGGATGTTTTTCCTCGGCGGTGAAATAACCGTCAAAATCTGTAAAGAAATGGGAATTTACGCGTGTTAGCATATGTTGGGCTTTTGTATTGGGAAACTTACGAAATCATTTTGATATTTATCACGATAATCTAGTAAAATTTGTCATTTTTGTAATCCTAATATGTAATTGATCCCCAAACATGGAAAGAAAGAATCGTCGAGGTGTTGAGAGACCTTTGTTGTTTTTTTTATCATTGATATTATTGTTTGCTGCTTATTCGTGTAACAAACGGAGTGGCAAACCGCGTTTATTGGTTTTTAGCAAGACGTCGGCATTTTACCACGAGTCTATACCCGCGGGTAATGAAGCGCTTATCAAGCTTGCCACGGAAAACGGATATGCTATCGATACGACCACGAATGCGGAATGGTTCAATGAAGACAGCTTGAGGAATTATTCGGCGGTGATTTTCCTGAGCACCACTGGGGACGTGCTTAACCATTATCAGGAAGCCGCGTTTGAGCGGTATATACAGGCCGGGGGCGGTTTTGTGGGTATCCACGCGGCTTCGGACACCGAATATGATTGGGGGTGGTTTGGCCGATTGGTAGGTGGCTATTTCAAGGGGCACCCACACCCGCAGGAAGCTACGTTCCATGTGGTTGACTCGTTGCATCCGGCGACGGAAGGCCTTCCGGCTACCTTTACTTATAATGACGAATGGTATAATTTCAAGAAACTCAATCCGGAGAACAAGGTGCTGGTAACGATAGATGAGCGTAGCTACGAAGGCGGCGACAACGGCGAAGAACATCCGATGGTGTGGTACCACGAGTACGATGGCGGTCGATCTTTTTATACCGCGTTGGGGCATTCGGAAGCATCGTTTCGTGACCCCCTCCACCTCAACCTGATATTGGGCGGAATCAAGTATGCTGTGGGAAAAAACTTGAAACTGAATTATAGCAAAGCGAAAACACAACTTCCGCCCAATCCGCAGCGTTTCGTGAAAAAGCAATTGGTAACAGGTGAGCTTTTCGAACCCACGGAAATGGCCATTTTGCCTAATTACGACATCTTGGTAGCACAGCGGCGGGGCGAGTTGATGCTCTACCAACAGGAGACCCAAACAGTAAAGCAAGTAGGGTTCCTTGATGTGTACCACCAATCGGGTGTGCCGAATGTTAACGCGGAAGAAGGGTTCATGGGGCTCGCGTTGGACCCTGATTACGAAACGAACAAATACCTCTACGCATTTTACAGCCCGGTAGATACATCCGTGAACCGCCTATCGCGATTTGTTTATGATGACGGTAAGCTTGACGTGGCATCGGAGCAAGTCATTCTCCAGTTTCATTCACAGCGTCAGATTTGCTGCCACACGGGCGGGTCAATAGCGTTCGGCGGCGATGGGTTACTCTACCTCTCAACAGGCGATAATTCCACGCCATTTGACCAGCCTGACCCTTCACGCTATAAAAACCGTGGTTTTGCACCGTTGGACGGTCGCCCAGGGTATGAACAGTATGATGCGCGGCGGTCGGCGGGAAATACCAATGATTTACGGGGTAAAATCCTCCGTATCGATGTTCAGGCCGATGGTACCTATGAGATACCCGAGGGGAACTTATTTGCGGAAGGAATGGAGAAGACTCGGCCTGAGATCTATGTGATGGGTAACCGTAATCCGTACCGAATATCCGTTGACCAGAAGACCGGGTTTCTTTATTGGGGAGAAGTCGGCCCCGATGCGGCGAACGATAGCCTGGCTACGCGTGGGCCACGCGGCTATGACGAGGTTAACCAGGCCCGGAAGGCCGGATTCTACGGATGGCCGCTTTTTGTCGGCGACAACTATGCCTATCGTCCGTTCAATTACAACACTGGCGAGTCTGGAGAACCTTTCGATCCAATAAATCCGGCGAACATGTCGCCCAATAATACCGGTTTGCAAGGGCTGCCTCCGGCACAGCCGGCATTTATCTGGTATCCCTATGCCGCGTCGTCACAGTTCCCCCAGGTAGGCACGGGGGGGCGTAATGCCATGGCTGGACCGGTATATTATACCGACATGTTCCCTCAGGCGACCCGCTACCCCGACTACTACAATGGTAAATTGATTATCTATGATTGGATCCGTGGATGGGTCAAGGCGGTCACGCTGTTACCGAACGGTGATTTCGACAAGATGGAACCCTTTGCGGAAGGGGCATCATTTGCCAATCCCATTGACATGGAAGTGGGAAAGGACGGTAGGATTTACGTGCTGGAATACGGCAAAGGTTGGTTTGCCAAGAACGACGACGCCGGTATATCGCGGATTGATTACATCGCAGGTAACCTTCCGCCGCAGGTTGGGGAAATTTCGGTAGCGAAGCCCAATGGTGCGCTACCTTTCACGGTGAACGCATCGGTTACCGCCACCGATAATGAAGGCGATCGGCTTACGTACCGTTGGAAAATTGGTGATGCGACCCAGGAAACCACGGAGCCGACGCTGAGTTATACATTGGAGGAGCGCGGAGAATATGCGGTAAGTGTAACGGTGTCAGATGGGGAAGGGCACGCCGAAAGTAATCCGGTACTGGTTTACGCAGGTAACGACAACCCTGTAGTGGATATTTTGCTTTCGAACACATCGGGTATTTATTCGCCGGGCGAACATATCGAGTACACGGTGAACGTGGACGACCACGGTCGGGCTATCGATACGGCCAACCTTGTGGTGGCAGTGGATTATGTCAGTGGAGCGGATATGGCCGGTGCGTCACTGGGACACCAGCAGGTATCGGAAATTGTATTGGGGCGTAGTTTGATGATGGCTTCCGATTGCCAATCGTGCCATAAAGTTGACGAACCGAGCGTAGGTCCGTCCTATATGCAGGTTGCAAAGCGCTATCATGGTCAAAAAGAAGCATCGTCGTACCTGACCGAAAAGATTTTGCGCGGTGGCAGTGGGGTATGGGGCGAAGTAGCTATGGCTGCCCACCCCGACATGAAAGATGCTGAGGCCCGGCAGATCGTGCGCTGGATCATGTCATTGGCGGACGATGCAAGCAAACGCAAATCGCTGCCGGCAACGGGTACGATTGTCGCAAAAAACACCGGCAAAGGCGATAAAGAAACCGTGCTGCGCATCCATGCGCAATATACCAACTCACCGGGCATGGGCATTAAGCCGCTAAGTGGATCTGCAACGGTCGATTTAAAGCGGAAAGCGGATGAGTAGATGGATTCCGGGCGTTTCTGATTAATGCTTGTTGTGTTGCAACGCCACATCGAGGTACACGGAATGGCGCCCATAGGTTTCGTAAAACGGCTTGAATACGATGCCATCGATGGTGAATCGAAGCTGCTGCGGATCCCCGTCGATTGATTTCCCGATGTCGACTGCGTCGAGTGTCACTTTGCGCCATTCCTTTCTTGGTTCGGTTTCTTGGGCAGCCAACAGTACCGGTCCATAGAATAGGCTGGCTATATTTTGCTGGTCCATGACGGGTTCCAAGCGAAACTGGAAAGGCATCTTCAGACTAATCGTATCGCCATCTTCCCATCGCCGGCAAATGTTGAGGTAGCTCCCGGGCTTGGCATGGAATATTTGTTCCTCGCCGTTAATTTCAACGAAAAATCCGTTGGTAGCCCAGCCTGGGACACGTACATGGATATCGAACGTTCCATTACCCCTGATTGTCAGTTTGGTTTCGTCGTCCTTCGGGAAACTCGTTGCCTGCTCCACGACGATATCACGTTCCGTCCAGTTTAGCTTCGAGGGGATATATAAGTTCACATAGAGCGCCCTATTGTCCGTGCTTTTGAAGTAAATGGTGTTTTGCAACTTTGTGCTGCTTTCCATGGCAGTACCGTTGCAACAGGTAAAGCCGGTCATGTCGGGGTTGCCAAATTGTTTGATCGACCCGGGCCTGAGCGGCACATGGTAGGTGTTCGCAGGGCTGTTTTCAGCCACGGAGGCTAGGATATGGTTATACAGTCCCCGTTCATAATAATCCATGTAGGCCGCTTGCTGGTCGAATAGGAAAAGATCACTGCTCAATTTCAGCATGTTGTACGTGGCGCAGGTTTCGTTCTGCCCCCCGGCGGCAAAACCGTTTGCATACAGGGAGGCCGGCTGAGCGGTAAAGCATTCCGCATTGGCAGGGTCGCGCGCACCGGCCACGCCGCCGATGCTGTACATGTAATCGTTCACCACATTATACCAAAAGTTGTTGGCTACGTTGTAATAATCAAGATTGTTGGATACGCGGTACATTTCGATGCTACCCACAATCTGTGGAATGTGTTGGTTGGCATGCAACCCACGGAGCATATCGACATTTTTGGCTAACCCATGCGAATGTTCCGCATCGCCAAAGAATAACCGGATATTGTCAAACAAGTGTGCTGTTTTTAAGTATTTGGGTTCGTTGGTGAGGCGATACAAGTGTGCCATTGCCTCATTCATACCGCCGAATTCGCCAGCGATGTAGGTGTTCCACATGGTTATAAGCCGGTCTTTTGGTAGCTGGCTGAGGCGCGCATGGACCCAATCGCTCATTCCAATGGCGATTTCCAACGCCTTTTTGTTGCCGCTAATCTCATATACATCCATTAATCCGGCGAGGATTTTATGCAGTGTGTAGTAGGGAGCCCAAATCTGGTCCGTTTGCCCACCATAGGTCGCGCCGTTTTCGAGCATGATGAACTGGTCTGGTGGATAGGCACTTATGAATCCCTTGCCCCAGTTCCAGTAATCGGTTCGTATGCCCTCGTCACTAAGGTCGGAGTCGTAAGCGGTCTTTCCGGGACCGTACGCCACCGCTGTGGGGTCTGTGTTATAAGCTGCACCGGGTTGTTTTGGGGTTCCGGACAACCGGGATAGCGCGTACAAGGTGTTTACCATGTAGGCCATCTTATCTGCAAAATTGGCTTGGAGTGCCGTGTCATAACCTGTGCAGGCATAGGCTTGGGCAATGGCTGTCAAATAGTGCCCCGTTGCATGTCCCCGTAGTTTGGTGTCTTTACTGTCCCACACGCCGAGCGGTTTAGCTCCTGCGGATTGTGGTTGGCCAAAAGCGTGGCGGAACATGTATAGAAACGAATTGGGGTCTGTTTTCGCGAGTGTCGAGACAAATTTATCGCGGTTTTCAATGAATTTGGTGTCGTGATGATACCCATCGGTTTCGAGGGACACCTGATTCAGTCCAAAAGGTGCTAACGTTAATCGCGGGGGCGCTCGTTTTTCGCTCCGTTTTACATTAACAGTGGCCTTTGGTTGGAAAGCCGTTCCGGGAACGCGTCCCGTAACGGTATAGCGGCGGGGCTCGATGACCGCGCTATTATCCGTAGGGGCCGGCCAAAGCACGCGTACTTTCGGTCCTTTTATGCCATCCTTATACGTCCCCTCGATATAACGTGGCAGTCTCGGCAGGCTTCCCACCTCCGTTTCCACTTCGATATTGGCCACGTGGATCAGATAGGCGTTATAGAGTTGTGGTCGAGTCGTCGGGAAGTGGGGAAAATCATCTTCGGGTCTGCCGGTGTTAACCGAAACGCCGTTATCGTTTCCGCGCGAATTAAAATAGATGCCAGCGATTTGCCGCCTGCTCAATGGGATGCGGTAGATACGGAAGTCGTAGAGCATCGCATTGAGATACGGATCGGTTGGGGTCAGTGATCTTCCGATATAACATTGGTTGTTGGTTCCCTGTGGCAGTTCGAATACCGCTGCCAGATTATCGGCGGGTATGCCGTTGGTTTCGCTAGCAGGCTTGCTGTTGACGTAGGTCGTAATTGAACGGGAAGGGATGTCGACCACAATGGCAATGTGTATCCATTTATTCACTGCCAATGGCGGTGCGCCGTCGCTCTTGACGTTGTCGCCCAACGTGGTCAGGGTCACTTCGAAGCCGTTGTGCGGGGCGGTTCCGGTAGGGGCGGCAGAAAAGTGATTGTCCGTGTTTTTTCCGAAGTCAAAAATCCGCTGACCGGATTGTTGCGATCGTAGATATACCCATCCCGAAACGCTAAAGGATTCTAAATTTGTCCATGCCTCTCCCGGTATGGCGACGAAGCTGCCTTTCCCATCGAGCGATAAAACGCTGCCGAACCGCTCATCATCTACAAATCTTGCTCCGGTGCCTTGTACTTGTGCATGCAAATTGTTCCGCGACCAGTCTTTTGTATTTCCATCGAACACGTACCGGGCGACCATGCCCGTCTCGCCAATTCCATCTAGTATCTGATCGCCGTTTTGTGCTTGTACGGTGTTGACAGTCTGTATTAAAACGGCTGCTATTAGCAAAATAGGTAAAGTGGTTTTACGGTTTGCGTTCATTATATTTTATCCACTAATATAACTATGATCGAGCACTCGCCCCAAGGCAGGGACATGTTTCGCTCATGTATAGGTCGGTAAAATTATGGTGAATCGGTGTAAGCTCCTATGTAAATATTGGTTAATCATTCCTAGATATTAACACAATCGAAGCCGCTCAATATCAAGAACACTAAAAGCACAATGAGACGATATGTTTACACGTTTCCGCCAGCGGAGAGTGACCCCGGCCTGGCCATACTTGGGGCTTGGCCATTTCGCAAATCTATATTAAATTTGGTGACAGGCTAAGGCTGGGTAAATAACAAATCGGCAGACATCAATTTTGAAAAATGACCGTATAATTAGGTGTATTTTGACATATCCGCAGATAAAGCAATCGTAAATAAGACCGTGAATGGCAACTAGATGGGATAGATTCAAACCACTTTTTAAACAGCGAGAAGTCCCTTCCAAAACCATCCTTTTGCAGGAGGGGCAAATTTCAAAAACGATGTTTTTTATCGAGAAGGGTTGTTTGCGGACCTGGGTGAATAACGATGGTAAAGCGATAACCACACAATTCTTTTTCGAAGGCGACAGCGTTTCTTCTATCGAAAGTTTTAGGACCAATCAACCCAGCTTATATACTATTGAAACGTTAGAACCCTGCGTTTTGCAGACCATTTCACAGAAGGACTTTCAAACCCTTATCGAA
>CAZTJY010000065.1:0-1854 GCA_964613725.1 uncultured Parapedobacter sp.
CAGGGACCAAAAGATTATGAGTCTTCTACTCTAACCAACTGAGCTATAGGCGCAGTGCAAACTATTGTATGGTTTTGCGGCTGCAAATGTACATATTTGCAGATAGAAGTAGAAATTTTCATGAAAAATATACGAAACATCGTCCTTGATTATGGCAACGTTTTATTCGACATCGATTTCCCTAAGCTGCGGCAATCTTTCGCCGCACTAGGCATCCCTGATGTGGATGCTTTTTACGGCCACCGGGCCCAACACGCCTTATTCGATGCTTTTGACAAAGGCATCATCACCGCAGGCCAATTCCGCAACGAACTCCGCAATGCAACCAACGACAGCTCGTTGACTGACGAAACAATCGACGCGGCGTGGAATAGCCTGCTTATCGGCGTAAGGCCCGGCCACCACGAGTTTCTCAGCAAATTGAAAACACAATACCGCACCTTTCTACTCAGCAATAACAACGAAATCCATTATCAGTGGATCATGGATTACCTCAATCGCGAATTCGGTCTCACCGGAAATGCTGGATTCTTCGAGAAAGATTACTATTCGCACCTTTTGCGCATGCGTAAACCGGATGAAGAAATCTTTAAGTTTGTATTAGATACGCATACGCTAAACCCTGCAGAAACACTTTTCGTAGACGATAGTCCGCAGCATATTGAAACAGCCAATAAGCTCGGCCTCCAGGCGCATTTGCTCAGTCCAGGCGATACGTTGCCGAAACTTTTGGACCGATTGGGATATACCGGTTGATTTCCGTACATTTACGTAAACCAAAAGAAATGGAGGTTCGGCCATGTTCAACAAAAACACCCCTCAAATAGCCAGCTTACTGCTTTCGGAGCCGTTTATGCTTGATCCAAACTTTCAACGTTCGGTCGTCTTATTATGCGAGCATAACGATGAAGACGGCACTGTGGGCTATGTACTCAATCAGCTTGCCCCTATTCAGCTCAGCGATGTCATGAGCGAGTTCCCGGATGGCGATTTCCCCCTATTCCTCGGGGGGCCTGTGGCACAGGATAGTATCCACTTCATCCATAAATGCTACGACAAATTAAGCAGCGGTATCGGGCTTGGAAACGGTATCTATTGGGGAGGCAATTTCGAGAGCCTACAGGTACTGATAAAAAACGGTGACATTACACCTGACGAAATCAAGTTTTTCCTAGGTTACTCCGGCTGGAGCCCCGGCCAGTTGGCCAACGAACTGAAGGAAAATGCGTGGGTCATCAGCAACGATTACAACCCTGATATTACCTTCGGAGATGATGGTGAAAATCTATGGAAAGAAGCCATCGTATCCCTTGGGCCAAAGTACGCGCATGTAGCCAATTTCCCGCAGAACCCCATGTGGAATTAAGCAGCCAATTTGTTGGTGTTTCGGGTCCGTTTTGGTATCCTGCCCCATTTTCGCTACCTTTGCAACGCCTTGGAGCTATGTATCGCTCCATTCAAATCTGCAAATCCCTTTTGTGGTCTCATATCCTGGTATAAATTACAGGTGTTGGGTTTTGTCTCACGAAATGCGTATTGGCATTCGAGCAGCGGATGCACCACGCTTAAAAAAAAGAAAAAACGATGATGTTATTAGCCACTGACCTCGACGGCACTTTTCTCGGCGGTTCTGTTTCCAAAAAAAGAAAACTCTACCGTTTACTCAGGAGCCAATCCGATATCAAATTAGTTTTTGTGACGGGGCGGGGCATAGAAACGGTACTCCCCCTGCTGCACGACCCTACCATCCCCATACCCCACTATATCATCAGCGATGTCGGCGCCACCGTGGTGGATGGCCTTACCCGCGTACCCATCGCAGCCATACAATCCGACATTGAGCAGCGGTGGCCC
>CAZTJY010000065.1:1864-9966 GCA_964613725.1 uncultured Parapedobacter sp.
CATTCCGGGCATCCAACCGCAGGAAGTGCCCCAACAACGGCGTTGTTCGTTCTATTACGATGACCGTGTGGACCTCAACGCCGTGCGGGAAATCGCAAACCAGCATCAATGCGATGTATTATTGTCGGCAGGAAAATACCTCGATATCTTGCCCGGCAATGTCAATAAAGGCACCACGCTCAAAAAGCTCGTCCAGCTCATCGGCTTCCCCGAAGATAAGGTGTTAGTGGCCGGTGATACCTACAATGACTACTCCCTTTTCCAAACAGGCTACAAAGGGGTTGCCGTAGGCAAATCCGAACCTGCCCTCCTCGCTGCCGTGGATGACATGGACCACGTATTCCAGGCTACCAAAGAAGGCGCCGGCGGCATACTGGAGGCCATGCGGCATTTCGAACCCTTCCGGGGCTATCATCCTGCCCAGGACAGGGTAGTCAAGAAAAAGGAAATCAGCAACAAGCAACTGCTGATGGTTTACCATAGGCTGCCATTCGATATCGTCACCGAAAACGGCAAGCCGAAACGTGTACCACCCCGTAGCCCCAATGGCATCATCCCTTCGTTGCTCGGCTTTTTCAACAGTGGCCGACCGGGCGTATGGATAGGCGAAGAAGTGGCCGGCTTATTGGGAGACGACCCCCAGCTTAGCCAGTACATCGACAAAAAACAATACCCCAACCTAAAAGCCTCCATCATCCCGCTACCCAAGAAAGATATCGACCTGTTCTACCGGGTATTCTCCAAAGAGGCGTTCTGGCCCACCATTTTCTCGTTTATCAGCAAGGCCCAGTTTAATCACGACCATTGGCAGCACTACCTCAAGATCAACAAACTGTTTGCCGAGCGCGTGGCGGCTGAGGCCGAGCATGGTGCCTATGTGTGGATACACGAGTATAACCTGTGGATGGTGCCGGCTTACCTGCGGCAGTTACGGCCAGACCTAAAAATCGGCTTTTTCCACCATACGGCATTCCCGCCGGCAGATATCTTCAACATCATTCCCTGGCGGCATGAAATCATCGGCAGCCTCCTGCAGTGCGATTTCGTCAGCTTCCACATTCCGCGATACGTAGAAAACTTTGTGGATGTGGTCAAAAGCCACGCCCCCACCAAAGTGCTTAGCCGTGTCAATGCAGCCAAACAGTTTCTTACCTACAGCTGCGCACTCGGCATCGACCAGATGACCAAGCAGATCGCCGTGGGCGACAATACGATCCGGCTCGGCGCCCAGCCCGTAGGCGTAAACATGGACAACATCCGGCGCATCTGCGAAAGCGCCGAAACCAACGAACGAATTGACACGCTCCGCCAACAAACTGTCGGAAAGCGTATCGTCCTCTCCGTGGAGCGGCTGGACTACGTAAAGGGTCCGCTGGAGAAGATCCAGGCGTTCGGCGAATTTCTTGACGAACATCCCGAATACCGCGGCACGCTGGAGTTAATCAATATCTGCACGCCGCCATCGCAGGGCATGAAAGTATACGAACGTATTCAGGAAGAGCTGGAGCAGGCTGTGGGTAAAATCAACGGTAAATATGCCAGTATGGACTGGACCCCCATCCGCTTCTTCTTTCGGTCGGTACCGTTCGAAGAGGTACTAGCCTATTATGCCATTGCCGATGTGGCCTGGATTACGCCGCTGCGCGACGGACTGAACCTTGTAGCCAAAGAATACGTAGCCGTGAAAGGCTTACAGGAAGATCCTGACGGTGTACTCGTCATCTCCGAATTTGCCGGAGCGTCGGTAGAACTACCCCACGCCATCCGCACCAACCCGTACGATAGCCAGAGCCTCAAAGACGCCCTGCAAAATGCTTTGGTGCTGGATGTCACCGAAAGGAAACTCCGTATGCAGCGACTATTTGAAACAGTAAACCATTACGATGTGCAGCGCTGGGGCAAAGATTTTCTTGAAGGGTTGAAAAAAGCGACGGCACACCGTAGCGCTAACGAGTTGGCAACGCACGAATGAAACAGGGAAGCGCGGGGCTAATTTCTTCAAACGCTTAACCAAAACCGAATAAAAATGGAATTTTTGGGCGTAACCCACCCCCCTGGAATGAAGAGCCTACCTCTCGCACAAGGAGATTGCCGACCAGTTGCCCCGTTAAAAGTACCGCTCAAATGAGAGTCCATAGGTAACAAGCAGGTTCTCACTGCCGGTGCGGTTCACGCGGTTGTACGTAAGCGCCGCCGTAAGGCTAAGCCCTTTGTACAGTGCAAAAGAAGCATTGTTATCGAGGCGTACATTGAAGTCCGACCCGTCGGTAAGCGAGGGCTGGTAAAAGTTATTTCCCTGCAACGTTACCCTCGAATAGACCACAAACCGATAGGCCACGCGAAACGAGTTGCGCACCGTTTGGTAGTGCACCGGCAGGTCGTCTTCCAAAATACTGCTGGTGTCAAATAGAAATCCGTCGCTAAGGTTAAGGTAGGCCGTCTCGGTATCCCAGAAGCTGTAGGCCACCCCCGCCCCTGCCAGCAACTGGTTTTTTATCTTCAGCGAAAAGCTGCTGTTGTAATTGGCCAGCCCCCAATAGAAGAATTTCCGGTCGGGGCGGTAGAAATTGGCATCAAAACTAGTTGAAAAATCGTTGTTTGATTTGGTGCCATCCTGCTGCCCATACAGCCACGTGTTGTTCCAGTTAAGGCTTACACGTTCCTTTCGGATAGAAAAGCCCAGCCCATTATTGAACAGGAAAGCACTTTTATCGTTGGCGCGGTTAATCGAGTTTGTCGAAGAAAGCTTGATAAAATAGTTCGTACTGTCGCCCCATTGGGCTCGGGCAGTGGTGCTCATCGCAGCCACCAACAGCAACATACAGGTTATGCGTATCATCATGAACCCGCGAATTTACAAAGAAATCCGGAGCCAACAATTCCGCGTCCCTGTTGTTATTTTTCGTGTGGCTACCTATACTCGATAGCTTTTATACGCTGTTGCACCTGTTAATCATCGGGTTCAATCTGCTGGGCTGGATTTGGCCGGCCACCCGTCGGTGGCACCTGTATGGCGTGCTTCTCACCGCAGCATCGTGGCTTGTATTGGGCGTCTGGTACGGCATCGGCTACTGCCCGATTACCGACTGGCAATGGGACGTAAAAACCCGCCTGGGTGAACGCGATCTACCCAATTCTTTTATCAAGTACTAGGTAGACAAGCTTACAGGCATTGATAGCAATCCCAGCTGGATCGATACCATTACCGCAGTAAGTTTCGGAATTGTTTTCTTTATTGCATTGTACCTTAATTTCCGTAGACGTTCAGGGCGTGCACGCACGTGATAGACCGCCCTGTCGGGTATTACTTAAACCATTTCTGTGCATTGGGCCGCCGGTGCGGGCACCCGGGCCAGCAGCAAGGGCGTTTCTTGCCCCCAACGATATCCTCCCCCAATCGCTTGATATGCTCCACCCGTGTCTTTTCCTGCTTTACAATCGTTGTCCAGCAAATCCATTCGTTGCGGGCCAGCGGCGTCAGCTTATTCCATTTTTCCAATAGTTCCGCGTTGGCGCACAGCGCTTTTTTCAAATCGTCCGGCACCTCATGAACCACCCCTTCTCCAATGGCTATGTCTTTCATCTACTTTAATTTTACTAACCCAATTTAGTTGAGACCACTTTCCGGCTTGCGGGCCTGAAATACCACGAAACTATAATGGCCGTGAGCAGTGTCAACGACGGCACCACTTCTACAAACGGCTCATTCATTGCGATGTGAGAAATAGCGGCGCCCGTCATCACAAAGAAAAACCCTGCATACGCCCATTCTTTTATCAGGGGAAACCCGGGCAGTAGCAATACCACCACCCCCAATATTTTCCAAGTCCCTATAATGGAAAGCATGTAAAGCGGGTAACCCAACCGGGTTACGATTTCATTATAGCCCCCAATCTGAAGCATTTGTTGGGTCCCTCCTGCCAGCATACCCAACGATAAGAATAGGGTTGCCACCCAATAGATGATTTTATTCTTTTTCGACATATCTAGGTTATTTAAAGTTAACCATTACTTCTTGCAATTGGTCGTGCGCCATGTTTATACCGTATGCAAACGGCATTTTCAATTGTGCGGCGCGGTGCTCCACAGATCGGTAAATCACTTGCATCGTTAATCTGCTGGTCTGCTCGGTCAATTGTTCAAACTCCAAAAACTCAAGCTGCACACCGATTTCCGCATTTTCCATTTCAAACGTCCGTATAATGGTCTGGTTGGGAATAAATTCGTGTATGGTTCCATTTGCCCGAAACATCACATTGCCCTGGTGCGAAGTTTCAAACAAAAACGAGCCATGCTTCTTGTTTTCCAGTTTCAACACTTTAGTTCCCATCCATTGCTCAATAAATTCCGGTTCCTCGTAGGCCTTAAAGAGCAATGCCAAAGGCAAATCAAACTCCCGTGTTATCGTCAATTCCTGTTTGCCTTCCTCGGCATTGATTTTTGTTTTTTGTTCCATCTTCAGTTATTTGCAGATTTTTTCATAACAGCTTCCAGTTTGTTAAACCGGTCATCCCACATTTTTCGGAAGGGTTCTACGAAGTCAGCTATTTCTTTCATCTTTTCCGGATTTAAATGATAGTAGACTTCCCGCCCCCGTTGCTCCTGATGCAATAAATCACACGCCGTCAATACTTGCAGGTGCTTTGAAACCGTTGGCCTGGCTGTATCAAAATTTGACGCTATCGCCCCTGCGGTCATTGCTTGCGTGGTAACCAACAAGAGGATGGCTCTCCTTGTTGGGTCGGCTATCGCCTGAAATACATCTCGTCTTAATTTCATCATGAAGCTATTTGGCTACAAATATAAATGTAGCTATTCGGCTACGCAAATTATTTTTGATTTTTTTTGCCTACTAAGTAGCCATCATACCACTGCATACACATTGAAAATTCATAAATCATTGTTATTTTGCCTGACGGGCATTACATAAGTCCATTTGACCAAAAGGTTTTTGGCTCAAGCTGAAATCCCAGAAAATTGACAAAGGTCATTTTATTGCAGGACCAGAAAAAGTAAAGGAATGCATCACCACGATCCATTGGACAGGATGATTTTATCGGCCAAGCGATTGCCGATGATTTATCAATTGTCACCAAAGACGAAAAGTTCCCTCAATACGACGCACAGCTGCTTTGGTGAATTTCCACTGGGCTCGCGCAAATGTTCACTTTCTCGCTGCAGCTACAAAGAAAATTATTTTTCATCAGGTAAATAGTCCAAAAAACAAAAATTATGGCATCAACATACATAACCGCCGCAGAGGCTGTAGCCTGTGTTCAATCAGGCCACCGGGTATTCATACACGGCAGCGCGGCCACGCCCGTGCCGCTGGTCAACGCATTGCTCGATAAGCACGAAACGCTTCGAAATGTCGAATTGGTGGGCATCACCAACATGGGCGGCATTAATTTCAACACGCCCGAATTCAAGAAAAGCTTCTATTTCAATTCCCTGTTTGTGAGCGAAAACATCCGGGCGCTCATACGCGAGAACGGTGGCGATTATGTCCCCGTATTCCTGAGCCAAATACCGCAACTGTTCAATCAGAAAATACTGCCATTGGACGTGGCATTGATACAGGTGTCCGAGCCAGACGCTCACGGATATTGCTCATTGGGTACTTCGGTAGATATTGCCAAGGCCGCCGTTGAAAACGCCCGTATTATCGTGGCAATGGTGAATCCGAAAATGCCGCGCACCCATGGCAACGGCTTTATTTCCGTCAGCGATATCCACCATTTGGTTTGTCAAGAAGTGGAACTTCACGAGGTTGATTATTCCCAAAAATCAACCGACGCCATCAAAACCATCGGACGCCATGTCGCATCGCTCATTGAAGATGGCGCAACGTTGCAGATGGGCATAGGCAGCATACCCGACCAGGTGTTGCAAAACCTCACCGGCCACAAGCACCTGGGCATCCATACGGAGATGCTTTCCGATGGGGTCATCCCCTTAATCAAAAGCGGCGTCATCGACAATAGCCTCAAAAAGATAAAAAGAGGGCGCACCGTCACCGGGTTTATGGCGGGCACCAGGAAGTTGTACGATTTCGTACACGATAATCCCAAGGTGCTTGTCTTGGACATATCCTATGTAAACGATACCAGCATCATCCGGCAGAATGCCAAAATGACCGCGATTAACAGTGCCATCGAAATTGACCTCACCGGCCAGATATGTGCCGACTCCATCGGTACTTATCAGTTTTCCGGTATCGGCGGGCAAATGGATTTCATCAGGGGGGCTTCTTTGTCAGACGGCGGCAAGCCGATCATTGCTTTACCCTCCATCACCTCACGCAATCAGTCGCGCATCGTCCCTTACCTCAAGGAAGGAGCCGGCGTGGTCACCACGCGGGGGCATGTGCACTGGGTAGTTACCGAATACGGCATGGTTAACCTGTTTGGGAAAAATCTCAAACAACGGGGGAAAGCACTCATCAGTATCGCCCACCCATCACACAGGGAGGCTTTGGAGCGCGCTTTTTTTGAACGCCATGGCGTAATGCCGCTCTGAAGCTGAATTTTATTGCTCTGCCAGCCGTTTCACCACTTCCAGGCCGGCAGTAAATCCGAGATTCATTATCTCCTCCCCTTCGTCTCCGTCTGGGATTTGTACGGAAGCGCGAAGCGTAGTGATGCCATTCTGTTCCGTAAGGTAATATTCTTCCAACGAGCCGGCCCATGTTTTTACCCTTTCGCTCGTTGTATCTTCCCGCCCATCAATCATCTCGCCTAGGTGCTTAAACACCAATTCATAAGGCTCATCTATGGATTTTATGGTGGCCACCATTCCGTTACCA
The DNA here is from genome assembly GCA_964613725.1 of uncultured Parapedobacter sp. GTDB lineage: Bacteria > Bacteroidota > Bacteroidia > Sphingobacteriales > Sphingobacteriaceae > Parapedobacter. The sequence goes on from CAZTJY010000065.1 coordinate 8,670, forward strand.
CTATTACCTAGGAATAATGTTTTGCCCCCTACCTGCCAATCTGTTTGCATAGACCCGCTCTCCGGGTCATCCGGGTTAAAGGCGCTTGTCCATTTTGAATAGGTCTCCGGATTCCAAAGCACGTCCCAAACTTTCTGGGCCGTCGCGTCGATCTCTTTAGTAAATTGCAACGTTTTCATTTTATATCAACAGCTTTGTGCACAAATAAGTTTGATTCATCAAAACTCCAGCCTCAATAACCTAAGTTATCGTCCAAGTCATACCTCACCCCCGCATACCCCAGCGCCTTTCGCATCAGGCCCAATTGACCAAACAAGTAGCTTTCGCGGTCCATGCACATACCCATCATGTTCAGTTTGTTTTCTTCCACATACGGCGTATTCATGCCAAATTCATAGGCCTGCGCAAGTTCAGCCTCATTCACTGTCAACAGCCTTTTATACAGCGGTGGAGAAACCTTGTGCCATTCGTCTTTCAGCGCTTCGAGTGATGGATATGTCGCGTCCACATCCAGGGCTTTCGCGTCCTTAAACAATGCCTCGTAGGGGTCTTTCTCGGGCATGCCTAAAATATCGGCCAGCCAATACCGGCAATTGACCAGATTGCCCACCATCCAGGTAAAATGGTTGGTTTTATTATCGATCCGTTTCTGCGCATCTTCTTCCCGTATACCGTCCAGCATATTATTAAATAGCTGGCTGTGCATACGGTAACCAGGAATAACGATGGTTAGGGTCTTCGCTATCGGTTTGTCCATGTTCTTGTTTTTTGAGGTGCAACATTATCATCATTAACACTTTAAAAAAGTCGGTGTTTTTAACATGATAAAGTTATATCGAAACATGGAAGCGCATCGGGGGTATAAAAAAAAGTTGGGGGGGGGCATATTGGTATCAAGAGCGGGCAAACGAGCGTAAGGGTGCGACGCCCCCCCTGATCTGCTGCCCGCATGGCTTGAAGGCAGGTTGTCCTCGTTTCACTTTGCTGCACAGGTTGGCTGCTCCCAAGCTGAAGAGCGGGAGTTTGAATAGCTTACTGATGATAATATCGGCAATCAGGCGACTGTGCCGACCGTTGCCATTAGGGAAACAGTGAATGCTTACAATCCAGTGCCGTGGATACTGTAACGGATGCCTGGGAATACGAATACGGCCTGGGTACCCGGGCCAATGCGGACATTCCCATCGAGTGGGGCACGAACCAGAAAGCCACCCAATCTTATGGAAACATGCTGACCAGCCTCACGCCCGGCGTTATCTACTATGTACGTGTACGAGCCCACAACGGAAGGGCGATA
>CAZTJY010000065.1:9976-22588 GCA_964613725.1 uncultured Parapedobacter sp.
GGCGATAGCGACTGGTGTGAACCGTTTTCGAGGATAGCCCGATGAAAAGGGCGCACTGTTTTTTCGGTATCGCCACCGCCATTGCCTGCGTTTCCAACCGGGAGCGCAGGCAATCGGTTTTACGGCTGAACGAACCGGCGGCGCATCGCTACCGTGACAGCGTGTGGTCCCTGCGCCGTGGGCTTGGTGGTGTACCGGTTGGTGCGATCGATGTTCCGTTAGCAAAAACCGGTGAACGCGCCGGAACGACAGGTACACCGGGTGGGCCTCCCGGGGTACCTTTTCTTGTGGAAGGTGGACCTGTTGAACGATGCGGTGTACCCAGCGACGGTTAATTTCTGCATAGGGTTCGCCAAAAAAAGGTTAGTGGACAGCCAGCTTTTCACTACCTTTATACCCATGATGTTTAGCACACAAACCTACCAGTCGCGCAGGGAAACCCTGCGGACGAACGTTTCTTCTGGCATTATTTTGCTCATGGGGAATACCGAAGCGCCCATCAATTTCAGGGATAACACATACCCGTTCCGGCAAGACAGTACTTTCTTGTACTATTTTGGGATCGCGGCGCCCAACCTGGCTGCCGTCATTGACATCAACGAAGGCCATACCATTATTTTCGGCAACGAAATGACCCTCGATGACATTGTCTGGATGGGTAGGCTCGAAACGCTCCGTGAAAAGGCCGAAAAATCGGGAGTCGCCGAAACACGTCCCACAAATTTGCTGGCAGCAATGGTCATGCAAGCGATTGAAAATGGTCGTCCTGTCCATTTTCTACCGCCTTACCGGTCGGCAAATGTGATCCGGCTGGCGCACCTAACAGGAATTGCCGTAGAACAGGTTACCGAAGCGGCTTCGGTGGAACTCATCAAAGCCGTAGTGGCCCAACGGTCCATCAAATCGGCCGAAGAGGTCGCTGAAATTGAGCAAGCGGTGAGTGTAAGTGTGGATATGCACCTCATGGCCATGCGCCTGGCCAAACCGGGCATGTCTGAGCAGCAAATTGCCGTAGCGGTACAGCATACTGCCCAACAGGCCGGTGGTGCCCTTGCCTACCCCACGATACTGACCGTTCGCGGCGAGGTGCTGCACAACCACTACCATGGAAACGTGCTAAAAGAAGGCGATATGGTACTCAACGATTCGGGTGCCGAAACGGCTATGGGCTACGCGGGCGACCTGACCCGCACGTTTCCCGCCGGAAAAACGTTTATTGCCCTGCAAAAGGAAGCGTATAATGTGGTATTAAATGCACTTGAATCTGCAACGGCAGCGCTTAAGCCCGGTGTCCGTTACCTCGATATCCACCTGCATTCGTGCCGTATGCTTACCGAAGGGCTGAAAGCGCTCGGTTTGATGCGGGGCGATACCGACGAAGCGGTGGCCGCAGGTGCACATACCTTGTTTTTCCAATGCGGTACAGGCCACATGATGGGGCTTGATGTGCACGACATGGAAGACCTCGGCGAACAATATGTTGGCTATACCGATACGCTCCGCAAAGATACCAGCACGTTTGGCTTGAAGTCGCTCCGCCTGGGTAAAGCGCTGGAAGCCGGTTACGTGCTCACGGTTGAACCTGGCCTGTATTTCATCCCCGAACTGATTGACCGTTGGAAAGCTGATAACAAACTCGCGGAATTCATTGATTACAATAAGGTCGAAGCATTCCGGAATTTCGGCGGCATCCGCGTGGAAGACGATATACTCATCACCGCCGACGGCTACCGGGTACTGGGAAAACCCCTGGCAAAAACCGTTGCCGAAATTGAAGCGGTACGCGCGGAAGCCTGGTGATGCATCGATGTGTTTTGACCATTTGATTAGTTTAACCATGAATAGAATTATGTTTCGTAACTACCTATACCGCTGCGGCCTCCTCACGGCCTTCGTGTTTGCAGTACTGAACACCACCTACGCGCAGTTCGGGCAGCAGGTGCAATGGTCTGAAGATGGCAACGCCATCATTAAAGTGGTGGCGGGCGAGATCGTGCAGGAGGCTGTTGCCGATCCGGCGCAGCATACGGTCATCGCCACGAAAGCCGATCTGACGCCCTCCGACAGCAGCAAACCGCTGGCGGTACGGCGGTTTTCGCTGGCGGCAGGCGGCGACAAAATCCTTATCACTACCAACACGGCGCGTGTATGGCGCTACGATACACGGGGCGACTACTGGGTGTTCGATACCGCGGATAAGTCGCTCACCCAGTTGGGGAAAACGCTGCCCGAGTCGTCATTGATGTATGGCAAACTGTCGCCGGATGGTACACAGGCAGCGTATGTGAGTGGTCATAACCTCTACGTGGAGGAACTGGGATCTGGAACCATCAAACCGCTCACCACCGATGGTACCGACCGAATCATCCACGGCACGTTCGATTGGGCCTATGAGGAAGAATTCGGTTGCCGCGACGGGTTCCGCTGGTCACCCGACGGAAAACGGATCGCCTACTGGACCATCGATGCACGTAGCATCCGTAACTTCCTGATGATCAACAATACCGACTCCACATATTCGTTTACTATACCTGTTGAATACCCGAAGGTAGGTGAAGCGCCCAGTCCTGCTTTCCTATCGGTAGTAACCGTGGCCGATGGCCATACCGTGAAAATGGACATACCGGGTGACCCGGCACAACACTACCTGCCCCGGATGGAATGGGCGGCCAACAGCACGGAATTGATTTTCCAGCAGCTGGACCGCAAACAACAACAAAGCAACATCTTCCTGGCCAATGCCACGGACGGCTCGTGCACCGAAATTTACACAGAAACAGACGATGCTTGGATAGACAGCAAAGCCCGCTGGAACCACGACGACCCCACGGGTTGGGAATGGATAAAAAACGGAAAGGAATTTATCTGGGTGAGCGAAAAAGATGGCTGGCGCCACCTGTACCGCATCGACCGCACAGGTGAGGAAACACGGGTTACTGCTGGCGATTACGATGTTATGGGGATCGACCACATCGACGAGGCGGGCGGATACATCTATTTTTCCGCATCGCCAGCTAACGCTACACAGAAATACCTGTACCGCGTGCAGCTAAACGGCGGTAAACCAGAGCGATTGACACCTGAAAACGAGGCCGGGACGCATAGCTACACGATCTCACCGAATGGTAAGCTGGCATTGCATCGGTATAGCAGCCACCTGGCAAACCGTACCGGGCACGTGGTGAGTCTCCCCAAACACCAGACCATCGTAGAGGGCACGTACAATGAATTGCCGGCCAACGCACCGAAAACCGAATTTTTCACCATCACCACGGTCGATGGCGTGGAGAGGGATGGCTGGATGGTTAAACCGACCGACTTTGATCCGTCAAAAAAGTACCCGGTTGTGTTCTATGTCTATGGCGAACCTGCCGGCCAAACGGTTACAGACCAATATGGCGTGGGCAACAACCGTTTGTATAACGGAAGCATGGCAGACGACGGTTATATTTACATATCCCTTGATAACCGAGGCACACCGGCCCCCAAAGGACGGGCATGGCGGAAAGCCATCTATAAAAACATCGGCATCAGCAACATCCGCGACCAGGCCATGGGAGCGCAGGAGATACTGAAATGGCCGTTCGTAGACCCCGACCGAGTGGCTGTATGGGGCTGGAGCGGCGGCGGCTCCTCTACACTCAACCTCCTCTTCCAGTACCCCGAAATCTACCAAACCGGTATCGCTATTGCCGCCGTGGGCAACCAGCTGATGTATGACAACATCTACCAGGAGCGCTATATGGGCCTACCGCAGGAAGACCGCACCCCGTTCATTGAGGGATCGCCCCTGACGCACGCACGGCACCTCCGCGGAAACCTGCTCTACATCCATGGTACCGCCGACGACAATGTGCATTACCAGAACGCGGAATTACTCATAAACGAATTGATAAAACACAACAGGCAGTTCTCGCTAATGGCTTACCCCAACCGGAGCCACAGCATCAGCGAGGGCGAAGGTACGCAAGCTCATCTTTCAACGCTGTACACCGACTACCTTAAACAGCATTGCCCACCGGGCGGGCGTTGATTTGGAAATACGAACAATCAGTCGATATGTTAATGCTTAATGATTTTAAAATTTGTTAATTAAATAGATTTAGGTGAACTTATAATGAAGTCCGTATTTGTTTTCATCCTCGCCATATCACTGGTTGTGCAAAGCCAGGCGCAACTGCTGAAAGCCCGCAACATCTTTGACCGGGCAGATTCACTTCGTGGTCAGCTTACACCGTTACGCACCTGCTATGACATCAATTACTACCACCTGGATATGCGTGTGGACCCCGAAAACCGATACATCTCGGGCTCCAACCTGTTCCGGTTTACCGCAACGGCTGATTTCGAGCGGCTGCAGTTCGACTTGTTTGACAATCTCCGACTCGACAGTGTGGTCTACCGGGGGCAGCAGCTACCCTTCAAAAGGGAATATAACGCGGTTTTCATCGATTTTCCGGAGGCCATCGGCAAAGGACAGGTCGACTCATTTACCGTATACTATTCCGGCCATCCCGTTCAGGCCAAACGGGCTCCTTGGGACGGAGGCTTCGATTTCAAGAAAGATAGCAACGGAAAGCACTGGATTGCCACCGCCTGCCAGGGCTTGGGCGCCAGCATATGGTGGCCCAATAAAGACCACCAATCGGACGAAGTGGATAGCATGCTCATCAGCATTAGCGTACCCAACGGCCTCACCAACGTATCCAACGGCAGGTTCCGGGGGAGCGAAGACCTGGGTGATGGCTATACGCGTTTCAATTGGTTCGTGGGTAACCCGATCAACAATTACAACGTTGCTGCCAACATTGGCGACTACGTGCACTTTGCCGACACGTTCCACGGTGAAAAAGGGGTACTCGACCTCGATTACTGGGTGCTGCGTGAAAATGAAGCCAGGGCGAAACCGCACTTCGATGCCAACGTAAAGCCGATGCTACAAGCGTTTGAATACTGGTTTGGCCCCTACCCGTTCTATGCCGACGGTTTCAAACTGGTAGAAACCGCCCACCTGGGAATGGAACACCAGAGCGCCATTGCCTATGGCAACAAATATCAAAACGGTTACCTTGGGCGTGATGGTTCGGGCACCGGCTGGGGCAATAAGTGGGATTTCATCATCGTGCACGAAGGGGGGCACGAGTGGTTTGGCAATAACATCACCGCAAAAGACCTGGCCGACATGTGGATACACGAAAGCTTTACCAACTATTCCGAAGCGCTGTACATCGATTACCACTTCGGCAAACGTGCAGGCCAAGAATATGTACATGGCAACCGCCGCGGCATCCAGAACCACGCCCCCATCATTGGCAATTACCACGTGAACAACGAAGGTTCGGGCGATATGTACAACAAAGGCGGCGTGCTGCACAACATGGCGCGCACCATCATTAACGACGACGAGGACTGGCGGCAGATACTCCGGGGCCTCAACCGAACGTTCTACCACAGCACGGTGGATTATGAAGATATCGTGAACTACATCAGTGAACAGTCGGGAAAGGATCTTTCGCAATTATATGCACAATATGTGCGACACGCCAACATCCCTACGCTTGAATTTTATTTCGCGAAAAACGGCACTCCCTTCTGTCGCTGGATTGCCGATGTGCCCAATTTCGATATGCCGGTCCGCATACGCACCAAAGGGGGCACCTATCAATTCATCCAGCCCACACGGCAGTTTACCGAGGTCCACATTCCCGGGCTTACTCGCGCCAACCTCGAAGTGGACACCTTTAACTTTTACATCGGTGTGCTCGTTAACGAATGACCCTACTCGGCGGTGAGCACCACCTTGTGGCGGTCTAGCGTGCCTACCCGGTTGAAGAAGTCAACAAATTCCGCATATTGGTCCGCCGGGTAAGTACCCCCATGCAACACCAGCTGCCGCCGGTACGAAAGCTGGTCGCCCGTTTGCTCCAAGTAGGCCTCATAATGACCGAATGGGCTATTTAATTCGGCCTTCCACGAACCACCCGCCACGACGTAGCCCCCTGGCAACGTAAAGGTGAGGTGGTCTACATCCGTATAGCCCCGGTTGATATACACAGGGCGCTGACGATCTTTTACCGTTGGCACGCTAGCCTGCCGGTTGAAAAGGTTCGGTATCAGAAACGTCTGCCCACCATTCGTGGGTGCATAGCGCGGCAGCGTCACCTCAAGGGCTTCCACAAGCGTGGGCACCGGGCCTTCCGGTTTCTGATAAACAATATCAGCAAAGCTAATTCGATCGATATCGTAGGCAGCTTTCAGCATCTTGATCTGCTCACCGCCACTGCTTTCGGCGATTTCGAGATGATTATCATACTGCCCTCCGGAAAAGACCGTTTTAAGGTGTCCTGCCAAGGCACCATCGTCTGCCAGCTGCAGCTCGGCACGGCGCTCCTGCGTACTCTCCGTCACCGCATAATCCGGTGTGTTCAGCAGCTTCCCGCCTTCCGGCGTACAAGCCCAAACCATACGGTCGTCCGTGAACGAACCCAAGAACCCGAAGAATGGCAGTCGCTGGCTGGTACATTCTAGCCAAACGGTATCCTGTTCAAGCGGCACGCTCAGGATCACATGGTTCCCTTGGTCCATACTCGCAAAATCGGCCCTGATATCACGCTTGGCATTCCCCGCTTCCACTACGCAATAGTAAGAAGGAATACCCACCACCGCCAGCAGTGCCCGCATGTAATTGACCAGACCTTTGCAATCGCCGTAGCCTAGTTGGTCTACCGTTGCCGCCGCCATCGGCTTGAAACCGCCGATACCGATCTGTACGCTCACGTATCTGGTTTTGCGTTGCATATAGCCGTAAAGTGCCGCAGCCTTTTCCCTATCGCTTGCTAATCCAGCGACCAACGCGTTAACCTCAGCAACCGTCTGTGCAGGGAGTTCCGTCCCCTCCGTAAGCAGTGCATCAAACATCCAACTGCCCAACTCTTCCCAATTGGTATACTGTCCGTTATGTTTATAATAATTGAAATACACGGGAGCTACTCTTACTATCGTTTGATAGGTTTCCTGATCAGGACTGTATGGCTCATACCGCTTCGCCGGAAGGTTATCGGCGACCCATGTCGTGACGCTTCGGCCGCCATCCACACCGCGCACCGGCTCGCCGCTGTAATTGGCGACGAATATCCGCACCTCATCGGTATCCGCACAGATAAACGTGTACTGGCTGTGCTGCACCGCAACGTCCCAGTAGGCGCCGGGATGCCAGGCCGGAATAATCAGATTCTGTTTCCGTTCTACCTCGTAGCTGTATACCACCGTATACGGGTAGCCTACCATTGCTGGGAGGAAATGTTTTACCCGGCTGTCTTCATACAATGAAAAGCTGCTCACGGCACTCTCGTCCCGGCAATCGCGCTTCGTGAATTTGCGCATTTGGAAGCCAGCCTCATCGTAAACCTCACCCGAAATCCGTTTAACGGAAGTCGCCTTATCGTAATGGACAACCAGCCGTGCACGCTCCTCGCCTGCGGGATTGAAAACGGTGATGGCGCGGTTCACCTGGTAACGCACTTTAGTCGGCGAAAGCATGTCGACCACGATTTCCTCATGGCGAACCACCGCATCGGCCCGGCTTTTCAGCGCGGTTGGAATGTGCTCCACCGCGTACTCCGGTTGGGCAGCCACACCCAGCAGCCCCCCCAACCCAACCAACACCAACAGTAATCCAGCTTTTTTCATTGCCCTTCCTTCTTACGCAATACTACATCGATTTTCTCCTGCTCGATAATCCGGCTGAAAAACTCCTTCAGCGCGAAATAACTGTCCGGCGGGTAGGTCGACCGGTTTAGTGCCAGCAACTGGGAAAAAGTGAGTGTATTGCCCGATAGGCCGGTTTGTGTGAGGTACCGGCCTCCCCGGTCTTCTAATGCCATGTTGTAATCATCGGGTTTGGAAACCAACTCGTATACTGCCGGCAACTCGATGCTGACCGTTACCCGCTCTTCGCTCACCGACCTGATGTCTACGGGATACGTGCGCTCGTCCAGGTTGAACGGATTTTTGTTTACCCGATTAATGAAAAACGGATTGAAATACAGTTCATTCCCGCCCAAGCTCTCGTATAGTTTCACGGTTATATCATAGGTTTCAACAAACGGGCGATCCAGGTCGGCAGCACCGACGATGTCACCTGCCGTTATCTTGAAGCTGGTAAGCCGTTCGTCGAGGTGCTCGATGTACTCTTCCGGCGTATTGTAATTGGCCAGCTCTTTGCGCTTGCGCCAGGCGGCATAACCATAACTGCTTGTCGTCATCCTCCCCCGCAATATGCCGTCAACATCCAACTTGGCTGTCAATGTATACTGGGTGGTCGATTTCTGGGACGATTCCGGAACGATCCAATACGAAGGTTCCTTCAGGTTAATGACGCGGGCTTTCCCGTTGATGCAATGTAACGGCAGTAAGCCAAACGGCAGCAATGGGTCTGACGCGTCCAGCAGGTAATGGGTATCTCCGATATTGACCTTGGCGACTACATAATTGAAATCACTGAGCACCGGGTGCAGATCGTTCACGATGCCGTTGTCGCGCGTGGAGAGGATAACTGCTTCACCATCCAATCCCGCGGCGCTTAACCCTGCCAGGAGAGCGAGGTTGATGTCGCCGATATTACCAGAACGTCGTTCCAACGCATTTTTCACCCCCACCTCACAGTATTTCCCCAGGTACCGGTTCCATTTGATATGGCGTTGGATGTAACGGTAAATGGTGCGGGCCTTTCCCAAATCGTCCATGGTATCTGCCAGAATTGCGGGAAGAATGTTTTTAAATGCATTGTCGCGCTTCAACTGAAGACCGAAGTCCGCATGGGTCACCAACTCCCGATCGACATTTTTCCATTCTTTGGTAATCTTTATGTTAGAGCCATTGAGGCGGTATATATCCGATAATTCAAAATAAATAGCTGATTTGAAATTACTTGGTGCCGTCATGTAATCTTCAGCTACAAATGCCGGTATATCCCGCATGCCATACTTCATGTGGGAGCAGTCGATGTCGCGGCCAGCGATGCGAAAGGCACCGCGGTTCAGCTTGGCATCCGATACATCGAGTGGATAAGGCCCGCGCAGAATAACGTTGTAGTTATACATTGCCGGTATGATGGCCTCAAAGTGACTGTTGATTTTCGGGATGTCATCTTGCAGGTGCCACGTGTGGAAATTGAAAATGTGCGGCGACCGCAGTTGATAGCTGTATTCGATAATGCTGCCGTCCTGTAGGTTAGGGAACGTAAATTTGGTTTGGGTGAGGTATCGACTCACCTCTTCTTTAAATAGTTGGTCTTTTTCGAGTGGCACCGTCACCAACCGGCCGTCTTCCACGTTGATGGTTATGGCCTTTACATCGGAGATGACATCGGTCCGTTCGCCGCTCTCATCCCCATGGGCGGGTATGACAACCGTTGCGTACCGATAACCATCGCTATTGAAAACCTTGATGCGCACATGATATTCCACAACCAATTGTGTATACCCCCGCGTGTCATCGTAGACCATATAAGCTTTGCCATACTCGTTCAGCACGGCAGCATTAGAAAAACTGTCCAAGTCGTTTTTGGCGAGTTTTAGGTCTTCCGCCGTAAGCGAACCGAAAGCAAAATCCTGACTATGGGCATAACTGGCCCAAAACACCAAAAAGGCAAAGGTTAAGCAGGTTTTTATCATCATTGAGGCGATACATTAATGGATCAATACAAATCGGATATAAATCGGATATTGTGGTTAAAGTTATCAGTTTTTTTGGTAGGTTTGCACCTAATTTAAAAATCTTATCATATTTGCCGGATGGGCTTATTTAACTGGTTTACACAAGAAGTTGCGATTGATTTGGGTACGGCAAACACCCTCATTATCCATAATGACAAAGTGGTGGTGGATGAGCCATCCATCGTGGCGTTTGACCGAACCACCAACAAAGTCATCGCGATAGGGCGGCAAGCCATGCAGATGGAGGGGAAAACACACGACAACATCCGGACCGTAAGGCCGTTGAAAGACGGTGTAATTGCCGATTTTAATGCCGCCGAGCACATGATCCGCGGCATGATAAAGATGGTCAACAACGGTAAGGGCTGGTTTTTCCCGTCATTGCGCATGGTAATCTGTATCCCGTCGGGCATCACCGAAGTGGAAAAGCGCGCCGTGCGAGACTCGGCTGAAATTGCCGGAGCCAAAGAGGTCTACCTGGTACACGAGCCCATGGCTGCCGCGGTGGGTATTGGCATCGATGTGGAAGAACCGATGGGCAACATGGTCATCGATATCGGCGGCGGTACCACGGAAATTGCGGTCATTGCCTTATCGGGTATCGTGTGCGACCAGTCGATACGGGTAGCGGGTGATAATTTCGATTCAGATATCGTACAGTACATACGCCGGCAACACAACATCATGATCGGCGACCGCACAGCTGAAAAGATTAAAATCGAAGTGGGTTCTGCCCTCCCTGAGTTGCAGGAACCCCCCGCTGATTTTGCTGTGCAGGGCCGCGACCTGATGACCGGCGTGCCCAAGCAGATTACGGTATCTTACACCGAAATAGCCCATTGCCTGGACAAATCCATTTCTAAAATCGAAGAGGCCATTCTAAAGGCATTGGAAATTACCCCCCCGGAGCTTTCTGCCGATATTTACCAAACGGGTATTTACCTCACCGGAGGGGGAGCACTGTTACGTGGTCTGGATAAACGGATCCAAGCGAAAACCAAGCTTCCCGTCCATGTTGCCGAAGACCCGTTGCGGGCGGTTGTACGTGGAACCGGTATTGCGCTGAAAAACATTGGTACGTTTAAGTTTTTGATGCAGTAAACGGCCGTTCGCCATTTGCGCCTATTGGGCAAAGGGCAACATGACTGAACAAAAAAGGAACAGGTAAACAGCAAAAAAGCAGCAAATGGATGAAGAACCTCTGGCTCATTCTTACCAAGTATAATGCCTTCTTCTTTTTCGTGCTTTTCTTCACGTTTGCCGTATACCTCGTCGTCCATAACAATTCATTCCAGCGAGCATCGGCCATCAATTCGTCCAACGAATTCATCGGGTCGGCTTATGCGCGTATCAATGCCTGGCAAAGCTACCTCCATCTCCGGGAAATCAATCAGCAACTAGCCAACGAAAATGCGGGCTTGAGGGAGCAGTTGCAGCGCCTCACCGTCCCGGATAGCGTAGTGGACGGCGCAGTCACCGACAGTATGGGAGAGGTCCAATACCGTTACGTAGTAGCACAGGTTACCAACAACAGCATCCACCAGAAAAACAATTACATCACACTGGACAAAGGTCGCAAACACGGTATCGAAAAGGGCATGGGGGTAATCACTTCCAACGGAATCGTAGGCATCGTGTTGAATGTTTCTGAACATTTTTCCACCGTGCAGTCCCTTCTCCACAGCGAAACACGCGTGAGTGCCGCTTTGGAAGACAGCGGCGCATTCGGTTCGTTGATGTGGGGCAACAACTACGATGCGCAGGTGGGGGTGCTTAAAGACATCCCCAACCACGTGAAGGTACGGGAAGGCGAACGGGTATTTACATCCGGATTTTCGTTGTTCCCCCCAGGACTACTGGTAGGCCACGTGTTGCAGATGGGTACGTCGGGCGGCGATAGTTTCCTCGACATCCACATTCAATTCAGCACCCAATTCCACAATCTGCGCCAGGTATATGTGGTGGTAGATATGCTTGCCAACGAAAAGGAAGTACTGGAATCCCAAAGCGAAAACGATGGCTAAGGTTCTTTCGTACAATATCGCCCGTTTTTTTGTGCTCGTGGCATTACAGGTATTCTTGTTCAAAAACATGGGGTATTATAACCTGGCAACACCTTTCCCCTACATATTATTTGTGTTACTGCTTCCGGTGGGCATCCCCAATTTCATCCTATATGCCTTTGCGTTCCTTACCGGCATCACCATCGATGGATTTTACGACACACTTGGCGTCAATGCCGCTGCATGCGCAGCCCTGGCATGGGGCCGCATCCTTTTTATTCGGGTTACCCTACAAAGCGACCAACATGAAAATTTCATGACACCCGCACTCGGAGCCGTCCCCTTCAGATGGTTTTTCCTTTATGTTTTTCTCCTTACCCTATTCCACCACTCGGTATTGTTTATGCTGGAAACATTCACCTTCCATCAATTCCAATACACCCTCACGCGTATCTTTTTAAGTTGTATATTTACCGTCGTTATCATTTTATTGTTTAGTCTGCTTTTTTACCGGAAAAAACAGCGTTAATTCAAAGTAGCCGCCAAGGCATATCCACATAAATGAACGCATTTTTTGAGCGAAAATACATTATACAGGGTATATTCATTGCAGTGGCCATCATCATCGCGTCCCGGCTGTTCTACCTGCAATTGATAGACGACAGCTACTTGTTGTCGGCCAACAATAATGTGCTGCGTAAGATGGTCATCTACCCGGCGCGCGGCGTCATCCTCGACCGCAACGGCCAGGTACTCGTGCAGAATGAACCGGTTTACGACCTGTTGGTAACGCCCCGTGAGGTTAAAGACCTCGACACGGCATTGCTGTGCGAACTGGTGGGGATCGATCGGGCAGGCTTATATCTACAATTCTCATCTGGAAATGACGGGAG
>CAZTJY010000066.1:0-22465 GCA_964613725.1 uncultured Parapedobacter sp.
GCATCCCACCTCCGGCATATTTACAGACTCAGCCGGGCGTAACTGATTTTAAAACTCATAGGTCCTGTTCATTCGTCTTGATGCCTCGACGATATCCACCGCGTGCCGGGAATCAAAACGACAGATTGGGCAGTTACCATAATGGATAAAGCAGCAGCACCCGAAGCTATAAAGCGTTTACTTCTAACTGCGTGTAAAAAATACGTAGACCAACGGATAAAAAACGCACAGGAAGCCATACTGGTTGCAAGTGACGCAGCTGCGGACGACACCAAAAGTAGCGCTGGCGACAAATTCGAAACAACGCGCGAGATGATGCAACAGGAACTGAACCGGCATCGCCAGCTATTGGCAGATGCGCAACGGATGGAAGAAGTATTGCATAACCTCGACATCCGTTTACATGATGGACCCGCAAAGCTTGGCAGTCTGGTGACAACGAACCGCGGTATCTTTTTTATTGCCATTAGTGTAGGCCAATTGCAAATCAACGACCGCCCCTATTGGGTTATTTCGCCGGCGTCCCCGTTGGGCCAACATCTTGTCGGTATGAGAACCGGCAAACAAGTTTCGTTTAACGGCACCACTTATGCGATTACCGGTATCACGTGATACGAATGCTCCCCCCAGTGGAGAACCGTCAGCATCCGGCAATCGTAGCGACCATTACCGACGTTGAGCAAGAGGCAATGCGTTTTGAACCCTTTAGCTAAACGTGTGCCATTGGAGAAATGCTTCGCGATTAGGGATAAAAAACAATGAAACCCCGAAACGCGGAGAATCGGGGCTTCTACGTAAAAAGATATTTCTACTTTAAAATCAGGGAATAATCCGCTGAACCGTTGTTGTATCCATCGGGCTTATCGAGTCACGCAGTGTCTTGGCTTCTTCGAAATGCATTTTCAACTTTGGAAGTGTTTTCGCAGCGAATGCTTTCAAATCCGCGTTCTTCGCATCCGATGCCGCGTCTTCAAACAGTGACACGGCACGGTCATGATCTTTTACCATAAGATCCATGTAATCTTCGTCAAACGCTTCGCCTGATTTGTCCCGAAGCTTCCGTTGCTTGTCCACATGATCTTCGCTGACAACCGGCGGTAGTGTAATGTTAAGGCGCGTGGCGATGGCCATCAGCTCCTCATTGGCCTTTTGATGGTCGGAAACCATCTGCTGGGCAAAGTCCTTTATACGTTGGTCGGTCGCTTTTTCCAAGGCCAACTTACCCAGCTCGATTTCGGCCAGACCGGCATCAGCGGCCTTCACAGCAAAATCAGCATCCTGCTTGTTAACCATGGCCGACGTATCGTTTACATCCTGCGCTTGGTCAACGCTGTCATCGGCGGCCCGCCTATTCGTGTTATTACATGCGGCCAACAGGATAGATACCATGGCCGTAGTCCAAATAAACTGTAAAAGTTTCATAACATTCAATTTAATTAAGTATTCATCCATTAATTATCCAAATCTAGTACCTTAAGTAGGAGCAAGCAGCCCGTCCACCAGTCCCTGCCATTGCGGATACGATAGTCCGAGTTTGGCGCTGACGCCTACCACCGCATTCCGGATGTTATCCAACGTGGATTCCGTGTGCGTGTTAGTAACCTCATTCCGGCCGTGATAACGTGCAATCACTTCATGGCCCTTCCGCTCAACTACCAATGTGGAACTTGCGGACGACTTAAAAAAATGGCCGGTATCATCTCCTTGTTTCAGTGGGTTTGGAGCCGGTTGGAGGGTGATGGAGCAGAACTGGTCAGGAACGTCGCTGATATCCGTGATGACCACCCAGTCGTACCCGTCGCCTGCAGTGGTACCTGGCCCGGGAATATCAATCCTGACGTGATCGCCTTCTTTCGGATGGCTTTTAATCGCTTCCCCACCGTAAGCATCCGTCAGTACGAACGTGGCGACCGGAATGGATGCGACCTTACCCCAGTGATTGATATCAAGCAGCCGGTTTCTCACCAGCCGCAGGAAGTTCTTTGCCGCCGCATCGTCTGATAATGCGGTGCGAGATTCGAGGTCGACCTGCTTGCCTTCCCGCTGCTCGGGTATAAACGGCGATTTTTCGTTGTTGGTATGGGGTATCATAGTCCGCTTATTATCCACCGGTTTCTGTAGGATCGTCTTGTTGGATTTGCTTATCACCTAGCGGGTCCCGCTCGTCGATCGGCGGCACGTCCGCGGGCGGTATTGGCCGATTGGGGTCGTCTCCGATGGGCTCGTCATCATCTCGACGAGGGTCGTCAAATGGCGGCACACGCGGATCGGGTTCATCACGATCGTCTTCAGGCCGCCCGGATTCGTCGGGCTGTTCAGGATCGTTGTCGCCGGGAGCTTCCAACACCGGATTATTGTCGCCACCCGCGTCATCCCTGCGGGGATACCCTTCAGCGTCCAAATCACCCCGTTCGTCTTCCGGTGTATTTGCCAGCCGCTCATCGACCGCACTGAGTCGGGTCAATTCTTCATCGCTAACGGTCGCATCAAGTTCTTCTAATTCGCCCTTCATCTCGTCTTTCTTATCGCGGTATTCGTTTGGCGTATAGGGATTTTCCTCATCGTAAGTGGAATTGTCATCCTCGCCCTCGGGAGCGGCGGTTTGGTATGGTTGCGGATGATGGTATTCGCGATCAGCCGTTTCTGGATCCAGCTCGAAACTGTCTTCCGCATCGTTATACTGAAGATCTTCTCCCGTCGGCTCACGCGTTTCGTCTGTATCCGCTACATCGAGCGGAATCATCGGTGGCTTTTTTTGAGTGTCCATATCATTCAACTTTTTAGGCTACATTAACTTCATATATTGCGCCAGTTAGCACGAACAAGCTCCTGAACGCGTATTTAATTCCGATTTCTCCATGGCGGACGGTTACGGTGACCATGCGCTTCATCTATTCCGGACACACTGTTTGCTTTAGTAGGTTAATTGTTTAGAAAAACGCACAATTAAGTCAGCGTCTAGATGGCATGCAGTAATTTTCTTGCACGGATTTCTTCCGAGGCTCATGTTGATCATCACTTCATTGGCCACCTTGCAAAATTCTGCAATGTCGTCTGTCCGTTTTAATACCCTGCGTGAGCAGCCGAATGGGCTGCATTCCCGAAATAAGGATCACCAACCTCGGCATAATGCGTGGTGCCCGATCGGCCAGAAGCCTTGGGCGAATAGGGAGTCACACGGCATTGGCACCGTGTATGCACAGGTTCTATCAAACAAAACGAAAGGAGACTATTATGGTTATGAATGAAAATCCACAACACCAGGAAGGTAAGACCACGAAGGCGATTGAAGAGCAAACCGCTAAATTACCTTCAAAACTTTTTTTATGCGCGGCGTTGACCGCGATGGGTGTCTCGCTGGCGCTGAAATGCTCGGGCCATAAACACATGGCGCTCTTTATCGGGCAATGGGCGGCACCTTTTCTACTTTTAGGCACCTACAATAAGATTGTGAAAACCCAAGGGCACGATCGGCAAGACAAGTAATGGCACATAGCAACCGTAATGCATAGCAAAGGCTTGGGCACCGTGTTCCTGGTGCAGGGAATTTATTTTATCGTCACCGGCATATGGCCGTTACTCAACATGGCCAGTTTCATTACCGCGACCGGCCCGAAGCAGGATACCTGGCTTGTGGAGATGGTAGGCCTTTTATCGGCCTCCATCGGCCTCACGTTTATCGTCTCTAGTCTTCGTAGACGTCCGTTGCCGGTTTTATTAGGCTATGCGGTAGCGATAAGCTTCCTGGCCATGGATGTCATTTATGTGGCCTCGGGCGAGATGAGCCGAATCTATTTGGTCGATGCCGGTATACAAGGTGCATATATTGCTGCAATGACAATTATACTCGCTTTGCGAAGCCGCCAGCACGCTAGATAAACCTAATTAACAATAAGCGCGGGCAGTACGCTCGATACGTTGTGCCTTCACACAGGGATTGCAACGTATCGAATCAATGAGTGGATAGACCAGGTATAATCTATTGCGCCGTTCGAGTTGTACTAAATACCCGACTGTTTGTCGGCTGAAAAGGAAATTCTCAAAAAACTAAAACCTTTCCGACAGTTGAAGCGTATTCCCTACGAATCATTGGACAAAAAATAATTTACATTAGCAATTAGGCATATGGAAAATTCAGCAAAAATTATTTGGGCTTCTCCTCCATCACTCGCCCGTGACGGTATTATCACACTTCTGGATCAAGAGCCCGATTTCAGTTTTGCGGAGGTCATTTCCAAACAGGACGATTTGGTGGCCGCTGTGACGACCGGACCCAACGTTAACCTGTTGATTGTTGACCATCTTTTCCTGAGCGACCAACAGCTACTTTCGTCATTGAAAGAGCTTGCACCATCAATGAAGGTTCTGGTCCTGTCAGACATTGAATATCAAGACGATATTCTCAGTTTGATGAAATCGGGGGCAGATGGTTACATTGTCAATGAAGCCAATAAAGATGAGCTTATATTTGCCATTAAGCACATCCTTTCCGGCAATACCTATATATGCACAGCATTATATATCCGGGTATTGGAGTCAATCGCCACGTTAGACGTCGAGAAAAAAGAGACCGATTTAGCGTTTTCGGCGCGGGAAGAACAAATCTTGAAACTCATTCTGGAAGGCTATTCAAATCAAGAAATTGCCTATCAGTTGTTTACCAATAAGCGCACGATTCTTAAATACCGGGAAAGCTTG
The DNA here is from genome assembly GCA_964613725.1 of uncultured Parapedobacter sp. GTDB lineage: Bacteria > Bacteroidota > Bacteroidia > Sphingobacteriales > Sphingobacteriaceae > Parapedobacter. The sequence continues at coordinate 4,699 of CAZTJY010000066.1, forward strand.
TTGCAAAAAACCGGCGCTCCAGACATCGGTACCGTTATCCGGATGGCGCTTCAACAAGGAGTATTGAGTTAGATCCAGGGAGAAGAAAGCATGGAAAAATCAGCAGGTGATTTCGAAATCACGATTAACGAGGGCGCTGACACGAGGCTGTTGGTTATCCGTCCTGAGGATACCACGGATGGCGTACCGGTTTATCACTGCTATCCGGTTAACGCATCCGCATCAATCGGTCAAGTACGGCAGGAACCGACGGGCGAATGGGTTCAGATTTGGGGCGATTTACCGCATGACACGGTGAAGCAAATCGGTGCGGCCATAGCACGTCGAATGGCGTAATGGCTAACCACGACATCCATATCGGGACGTCCGGCTGGCATTACAAACATTGGAGGAAAACCTTTTACCCAGACAATCTAAGAGAAACTGACTGGCTTACTTATTATAGTAAGATTTTCAACACCGTGGAGCTCAACAACTCCTTTTACCGAATGCCTGCTACGTCGACATTTGAAAAATGGAAAGCATCCGCCCCCCCGGGATTCAATTTTGCCGTGAAAGCGAATCGGTACATCACCCATTCAAAGAAACTGCAAAACGCGGCGCAGTATGCGGACGATTTTTTTCAACGCGCTTCGAAACTTGAAGGTGCATTAGGGCCAATCCTATTCCAATTGCCGCCGCACTGGGACATAAATACCGATCGACTGGCGGATTTCACCCAGGCCCTCCCGGTTGGTCCGCGGTATGTTTTCGAATTCCGGAATCAAACGTGGTACGATAGGCAAGTATATGAAATACTAAGGGCGAATAACTGTGCTTTTTGCATCTACCAATTGGCCGGCCACCTCTCCCCTTTGGAAGTTACGGCTGATTTTGTGTATGTCAGGTTGCATGGTCCCGGCGGCAAATATGAAGGAAAGTACACCGATGCTGATCTTTCTGAGTGGGCAAGGCGCTGTCTGTCCTGGCAGCAACGTACGAAAGCGGTTTACATTTACTTTGATAACGACCAGCACGGATATGCGGTCGAAAACGCCAAAACACTCCGGACTATGACCAACACATAATTACGGGTGTTCAGGAGGTACCTCTTCCGTTACAGGCCTCCGCGGAACGGAGAAATAGAAAGTGGAACCTTTTCCAATTTCGCTGATAACGCCCACCTTCCCGCCGTGCCGTTCCACAATTTCCTTGCTTAAATACAAACCAAGGCCCAGTCCGGTCATCTTCGACGTACCCTCCACCTGATAAAAGCGGGTGAATACCTTTTCCTGCTGGTCGCGCGTCATTCCCATCCCTTCATCAATCACCTGAACCGTCACTTCCTCTGGAGACGAATTCAGTACCACGTGCACTTGATGTGCGTTCGGTGAATATTTTATCGCATTTGTGATCAAGTTAATAACCACCTGCTCCATGCGCTGCCTATCGGCCTCTACCAGGTAGTCGCCATGGATATTGTTCACGAAAACGGTGTGTGTCTGGCTACTGAAATGAAAGGTTTCGACCACGTCCAATATCATCTCACTCATATCGAATTGTTCGAAGTGGAAACTGAGCTTGCCCGCTTCGATTTTCGAAATATCCAGCAGCTCAGCAATCAAAGCATTGATCCGCTCCAATTGCTTGAGTGCTTTGGCCAGGAACCGGCGGCCTACTTGGTCGATTTCTGACCGTTCCAATATTTGAAGATACCCTTTTGTGGTGGTTAGCGGCGTTTTAAGTTCGTGGCTGGCCAAGGCGATGAACTCATTTTTCCGCAGGTTCAGGGCGTTCACTTCTTCAAACAACCGCGCATTCTCCAGCGTTACGGCCACAAGCGAGGCGATACTACGAATGATATCCTCATCAGCGGCGTCGAAAACGTCCCGGTGGGCATATCCAAAAAACATGGCTCCAATCAACAATTTATCGGCAGACCGTATGGGGATGGCTAGGCTGTGCTTGACAGGGCCTCCCTGTTCGTCCATATACGGTTCGAACAAAGCACGTATCCAAGGCTCAGACGAAACATCTTCAAACTTAATGGAATTTTCGCCGATGAAAACCGTATGGATGAGCCCGTCGTCCAGTTGGAGGTCGCGCGCACGGATTTGGCCTCCTGCCACGGCCATGGCAGCAGCTGACAACTTTGAATGGCCGTGCATATCCGCTATCTGGTAAAAGCAAATACCTACATCGGCAGCCGCAAGATGGGTGGTCGAATTGATGACGGTTTCAATAAGCGAGGCCGTATCTAATTTCTCGGAGATGACCTTACCTATTGCATGTAAAGTCTCCAATTTCCGTTCGTGGTATTCGATAATTTGTTCGCGCTTGATTTGGTCGGAAATATCTCGCGCGATTTTTGACGCCCCGACGATTTTTCCTGTTCGGTTGCGCATAGGCGATATCGTAAGCGAAATGGGTATCTCCTTTCCATCCTTGTTAATGCGGACAGTCTGGTAGTGGTCCACTTTGCGCCCCGCCCTGATTTCACGTATGATATTATCTTCCTCGTAATACAAATGAGCCGGAATGAGCGTATAAATGGACTTGCCGACGATTTCAGATTCGGTATAACCGAAAATATGCTCGGCCGCCTTGTTCCAGCTCATAATGATGCCATCTAGGTTTTTACTTACAATCGCGTCGTTTGATGATTGAACAATTTCAGACAATATCACTTGCTTTTCTTCGTATTGCCGGAATTCTGTGATATCCACTAACGTATTATGTGCCCCTACCAAACGGCCCCGCCCTGTTTTGATGGGTTTGGGAAAAACGAGGGTTGTACGACGATCGCCATCTGGACGCGCAATAACAAGTTCTTGGCCGGCAACCTCGTCAAGCCCGCGCAGCGCCGCGGCCATTGGCGTGGCGTCCAGTGGCATCAGTTCGCCATTCGTATAATAAACAGCGATAGCGCCAGACCATTTTTCTTTGCCAACAGATGGCCTACGTCCCCATAATAGCTCGGCCGCCGCATTAAATTCGACAATGTAACCATCGCCGTCGCAAATGTAACTCGCCACAGGCGAAAGGTCGAAAAGCTCTTTATAGATGCCTTTAAGCCAAAGGGGTGATTTTTTCATCTTTTGTCTTACGGGGTAGCCCACGAATTTACGATTGTTTTTCCACATAATAGCATTTACTTGCTATAGCTCCAGTTCCGGCAATCCGTCGCGGGGCAACTTATCGGTTATTGACACTCGTCCCGTTAACCGGATTCAAATCATTAATTATGTCCAATGTGTCGAAGGAGCAATCCGTGGCTGCATCTTTCCTGTGGCTGAAGTAGGCGGGCTCAAGCCATTGCCCCGAGCGGTTGTTGATGTAGTTGCTGCGGCAAAGGGAGCGATTCAAAGTGCGCAATCCAATCCCTTGCTGCAATTATTTCCCGCTTCTGGCGGTTAATTATCAGGCGCACGGACTCCGCTAGCCCATCTGTCGTTTCGATACTATGATAGGCGATAAGGAGCGCGTTCTCCCCGGATCGGCACTTTTCCAGCAAATAACAAGGCATTTTACTCGAAAACACGGTTTTGACCACCGACCGAGCTAGACCATATTTGCCATCCTCCGACTCGTTTCCATCAAAGCCCCATTCCTGTCCCAACCGAGCCAGTTCGTCGCCCATCGTTGAACTCTGTGCGATAAACGCGTTAAATAGCGTACATAAATGCTGTTCACTTGTTGACAAATTGGTCAACATCTTACGGTAGCCAGCCACCCGTTCGTGGTGGAATGCCACGAGATCTCGAAGGCATTCCACGGTTATCTTTAGGTTTTCCATTACCATATTAATCTGTTATTTCTTTTTCCCTGTCACGCAATTGCTTTATCTGGTCGTGCGATGCCTTAAGCTGCGTTTTCTGACTGGAAATGAGTGATTTGGCAGATGCGGAGATATCCATCGATTCCTCAGCCTCGCGGTACGCCTTCTGGGCCGCATCTTCACCGAATTCACAACTCTCCAGTATGGATTTCCGGTCGTCCATGGCGAAGGTCTGTTTAATGTCCATCCATACGCGATAAATCTTGCCCGAAGCCGTCGTTTCGTCGGTAACCCGGTCTTCCCATGCACTGATGTGCTGTTGCAGCTCATCTTTCAGCATCTGGCTTTGTTCAATCAACCCGCTGAATAATGCTTTCAGGTCGACATCGGCTGCGGGCAACGCGGCAATGGCTTTCTCGTAGCCTTCGATCCGGTCGTTATTGATTTTAATGAGATCGTTTAATACTTCTGCTGTTTTTTTCAATTGGTCCATTGTTGTTCCTTTCTTATCAAATCTACCATTCAACACCCTTCTCGTCGGGGTGTGTTTGCTATTGACAATCGGCTATCAGCAATTGTTTGAAAAATTTCAGATCGCGCTACACGGGCTTTTCCTGGCGCATATAAAACGTTCCCAGGAAAAACAGCACACGCAACATCCGGAATGCCAGCCACCTTTTAAACCGGGCTAGCAAGTGGCTTTTCAGTGCCACATTTTCACGCGTTATTCGCTCACAATCGTTTTCGATGATGCGTACCATCTCAGCTATGGTTTGCCGCACCACGGCTTCGCCCTGCAGATCGACGTTCAGTTCGATACTGACACGCGCACTAAGGTCGTTTACATTAAAGGAACCTACGGTCATCCATTTTTGGTCGCACGTGGCCAACTTGCCGTGGAGCATGTTCCCGCGGTACTCGTAGATTTCAATACCATGGCGTAGCAGCCAGTCATACATGTACCGTTCGGCGTCTTTAACTAAGGGAACGTCCATACGGCTGCAGGTCACCACGCGGATGCGCACGCCGCGACCCGCAGCCGCTTCCATGTCTCGCTGCACCGAGCGACCGGGAAGGAAATAACTGGAGAGCAGGATGATCTCTTCTTTTGCTTGCTGAAAAATCTCCCGGTACGTTCGGCTAATCTCATGCTTTCGGCGTACCCAGTCGTTGCGGCGCACGCGGGCAGCGCAGTTGGACGTCGCTTCGAAATCGATGGCCGTAGCAGCGGGGCGGCAACCTATGGGAAAACGGTTGGTGATGCGGAAATTTTTCCAGGTCACCCAACAAGCCTGGCACAGGTCAGCTGCTACCTCCCCTTCCAAGCAAACCGCCGCGTCAAGCCAGGCAGGCTGACCGGGAAGATCATTGTATTTATCGCCGATGTTCACTCCCGTAACGACGGCATAGCGGGCATCCACGACCATTACCTTGAGATGCAGCCGCCTGCCGAAATAAAAATGCCTGCTCCGCATCAGCGGTTCGAAAATGCGAAAGCGGACACCATTTTGCCTCAGCCGAGCCACAAACTTTGACGGAAGCTTCTGGGAGCCATACCCGTCTACCAATACGTATATCGCCACGCCCCTTTTTGCCGCAGCGATGAGCGCGTCAGCAATCAGGGTTCCGGTTGCGTCCGATTCATAGATATACACCTGCAAATGGATACATTCGCGAGCACGTGCAATAAGGTGCAAAAGTAGGTCGAAATACGCTTTGCCCCCCCATAGCAATCGGACCTTGTGATCGGGCACAAATTTTCCCCGTTCGCCACGCTTTCTTTCCGGCATGGATGCCAATTGCTAAAACCTGTTGATGGAAGCCGCACCAGTAGTTGAAGGCATCCGTTCTTTCGGCAAAACCCAAACCTCCCCTTGCTTTTCAAGCACCAGTTCAGCGAGGTCGTCCAGGATATCATCTACGAAGTCGCCAGGTTCTTGAGCTCCAAATTCGAAATCCGTGCGGCCTTTAATCCGTCCCGGGATGATGCGATCTTCTTCGAGCAACAAGGCGCCCACCTTACCATCGTGGGCGTCGCGAATGATCGCCTCGATTTGATCGGCGCCCAATCCTTGGCTAGCAGCATGCCGGTACTGGCTGATGATACCGTCTATCTGGGTGGTATAATTGGGTTCGAATACATTCCAAGCCAGCTTCCGGACCTCGTCCATATCCATTGCCGCCACGTTAGTTTTAATCCCATTTTCCAATAAACGTTGATTGCGGCTTACCCGGCGGAACAGGTGATGATGTTCGGGAAGGGCCGCGAGAATCAGGGGAAGGCCTGACGGAATAGAATATGTGCCGGCGACCGCCCGATCGACCGCTCTGAAAAACTGCTCGATGTCGTTATCGATATCCGTTTTTTTCAACCCATGGTTCTGAGCAACCTCCCATTTTTCCCCCGTTGCTGTCCGGTATGCCGCCAGCGTCGCGTGCAGGTCGCGCATTTCATGGTCCAACGCATCGATCATCGTGTCCGGTACATCCGCTTTCGAAAGGTCCACTTCATCCAATTGGTAGCGGTCGCCCTCGTATAGCTGCGCGGTATTGGTGGTTAGCACCAAGAGGTGGTACCGATCTTTCGTTTGGAGGTATTTGAGCAACGGTTTCGTATGCGCGGTATCCGCAACAACGGCCAATGGCTGGACCGACCTTGGTAACCGATAAACATCAAACGACTCCCGTGTCGCGAATACCGCCAGACCTTCTTTCGTATGTTGCCAGAACTGGTAATTGGCAGCTAGTGCCGCGAACTTATCAAAAACACCTTGAATGCCGGTATCACTCGCATATTGGACCTTTACCGGTTCAAATTGCTGGATTAACGCTTCAAAAACACGCGCGTCGTTTGCGTTATCGGGATGGGTTCGATGAGTCGGCATATATACCGAAAAAACTGGAGGTTCCTCATACCTCAGCACATCGTTCAGCTGTTTCGAAGTGAATGCTTCCATAGTTACTATTTTTAAGCGACTTCCTTTCTTTACGCTAACAGACGTCTCGTCTAATTGTTGGCTGGTAGCAGCAAAACATCCGCAGCTTTCAATTGTTTAATAGCACAAATGAAGATTATCAACTTACCATTATTTCGAAACTAATCGAATACACATTGGACTGGAATCGAATTTTTCTAAACGACCTGGACGGCTCATTTGCACTGGAAATCCTTTTCCGTACGGTATTTATGTTTTTGGTCGTCGTGACGATCCTCCGGCTATCCGGCAAGCGCGGGGTGCGTCAGTTATCGATCTTTGAGCTGGCCATTATCCTCACCCTCGGCTCCGCAGCCGGCGATGCTATGTTTTATGACGATGTGGCGTTACTTGCCACGGTATTGGTCTGTGTTACCGCCATTGCGTTATACCGCTTCATCACTTGGCTTACCGTAAAAAGCAGCCGATTAGAAAAATTAATCGAGGGGAAGGCGGTCTACATCATTGAAGACAGCGTAATGGTGATCAAAGATGACGAAAAAGACAGTCTTTCGAAGGAGGAATTTTTTGCAGAACTGCGCGAGAAGGGTGTGGAGCATCTCGGGCAGGTGCGCGCAGCTATCCTCGAGACGGGTGGAAACCTGAGCGTATTCTTCTATGCCAACGAAGATGTAAAATTCGGCTTGCCTATCCTTCCACATGCCTACGATAAACATTCGGACACGATTGTCGAGGAAGGGTTGTATGCGTGCGTTGTCTGTGGCACACTCGACCGATTAGAAGCCGGTCGGCATCGATGTAAGCGATGCCAACGCCATGAATGGGTAAAGGCCATCAACACCAAGCGGGTAAGCTGACTTAAACGCTGATTTCCATACCCTCTTCGGCGCAATCGTGCGCAATCCGGTGTCGGTTTTTTAGCATCTCCCCGCCCAGATGGGTCAATAGCGCAGCTATTATACGTCAACAAACAAAGACTGTACCCTGTTTGTAACTAAGCGTATGGGAAAATACATTCATCGGCCGCCTTATCTCGTTGCAATTTTGCTTTTATTTGGATCATGCAGCGATCAGTTTACCGGCTCCATTTTTAAAAGCCAGTACCCACACCAACGTTATTCGGCTCGGCTCAGCGGCGTTGGGCTCGAACACAGCGTGTTATACCAGCAGTGGGAACAAGCAGCGGTAAACAGCCTTACCCACCCCACTGCCATCACCGTTCCGCATCAAGAATTTACGTATTTTGCTCCTACGCACCCCCGCGCAATTGGCTATTCATTCACCGCTCGCCAAGGTGAACAACTGCGCGTTGACGTCGTTGTGCAGGGATCGAACCCGGGCGAGGTATTTATCGATCTCTTTGAAACCTCAGACGATACGACTGCAAACCACAAGCACCTAATTTCTGCCGATACCGGGAGTACCACACTTTCATGGAACGTCCGCCGCGACGGCCCATACCTTATCCGTATCCAGCCCGAATTGTTAGCCGAACTGTCTTTTAGGTTTCGGCTAACTGTAGCACCTTCACTCGCTACACCGGTATCTCCTGCTGCCAAGCAGCATATTGGGAGCGTTTTTGGCGATGCGAGGGACGGTGGCCGCCGCAAGCACGAAGGGATAGACATTTTTGCGCCCCGCCTTACGCCCGTCGTGGCCGCTGCCGATGGCATGGTAAGCCGTGTAGGGGACAACCGGCTGGGCGGAAAAGTTGTATGGCTACGGCCAGAAAACCTTTCGGCGACGTTGTATTATGCCCATTTAGATAGTCAGCTTGTTGCATCGGGTCAACGAGTAAAGGTGGGCGACACCTTGGGGTTAATGGGTAATACCGGAAATGCACGCACGACACCGCCCCACCTCCATTTTGGCATTTACGGTCCGCAGGGAGCTGTCGATCCACTTCCTTTTGTACGCCCGGGAAAATCGACGCCGCCTAAAATCACGGTAGATACCAACCGGATTGGCGACACCTTACGCATCGCCTCCGACCTCGGGGATGGGAGGCCCCGCCATTCACCTGCCGTTGTTGAAGCCGCCTACGGCAACCGCTACCGCGTTGTGCTTCCGGACGGCACCAAGCATATCGTCATCCCCAGACAACTCACACCCTTAACCAGCATCCGACCGATTCGCCTGGGTCGAACGCGCGTGCTGTATGCGCGGCCCGATACGTCGTCTGCCCATATAACCGAACTCGCAAACGGCGAAGATGCGAACGTCATGGCTGAATTTGCGGAATTCTTACTGATCAGCGGACCCATAAGCGGATGGATACTTCGCTGAACAAATGGGGCGGCCAACTGTTGGCATTGGTAATGAAGCACCGGAACAAACTTTGGATTGCCTTCGCGCTCGTGCTGGTCGCGGGGCTACTTAGCCGCTTTGCTTGGCGGCATATCTACGATACGCTGGGCGTGGTTCTCATTATCCTCAGTGCCGGCTGCATTGTTGCGGCGTCAACCGTATTTGCTATATATTTTAAGGAACGTTAACCAACAACGAATACATTGCAAACTATGAAATCAACAGGTTTTGTCGGCCGATGGCTGACCATCTTGAAAAACACATTCACCATCTTCATGGACGTTCGTGGTTTGAAATTCAGTGCCTCGTTAGCTTATTACACCATTTTTTCATTAGCACCGCTGCTCGTACTGACGATTTCGCTAGCAGCGTTCGTTTTCGGTCAGGACGCCGCTGAAGGCAAGGTTTTTGAAGAAATAAACGGGCTGGTCGGGGACAACGCCGCCGCGCAGATCGAAACGATGTTGCAGAACGTAAGAGTAAAGGAGGACAATACGCTCGCATTTCTTGTTGGCATTGGCACGCTACTCATTGGGGCTACAACCGTGTTTTCAGACATGCAGCATTCCATCAACCGAATATGGGAGATCAAGCCTAAGCCTAAACGCGGGTGGGTCAAATTGATCAAGGACCGTCTCCTCTCGTCTTCACTCGTTTTATCCCTCGGTTTCTTGTTGATTGTCTCGTTAATTATTAATGGCCTCCTCATGGTGTTCCTTGACTACGTAAGGCGACTATTCTCCGATTTGGCAGTTTACCTATCCATCGCGCTCGACGCGACGATAAATTTCATTGTCATCAGTGCCTTGTTTGGCGTAATCTTTAAATTTCTCCCAGATGTACGTATCAAATGGAAGGATGTCCGTGCGGGCGCGATATTTACTGCCTTACTGTTCATGCTCGGTCGCGTACTCATCGGGTTTTACATCCAAACGACTGGCCAAGGCTCTACCTATGGTGCTGCGGGCTCTATTATTGTTGTGTTGGTTTGGGTGTATTATACCGCAGCAATCCTTTATATTGGCGCTTCTTTTACGCGTGCATATACTGAATCTCGGGGCAGGCATATTGCACCCGCCGAATTTGCCGTGCACGTGGAAGAACGTGAAACGGAAAAAGAAGTAGACCGGATTCCCCCCGCAACAAAAGCCGATTAATCGGATGTTTTTTTATAATTGCGTAATATCCTGGGTCGTGGAAACGTTAATAACAGGTGAAGTCTATCCGAAAAGCAGTGCGGTTCTAAAATTATTTTAAATTTTTTAAAACAAAATCGAGCCTCCTTCTATTAGCAATAATGCGAAACAACTAACAAAGGTTAAGCAAACTAAAGGCAGTCCATGAGCGAAAGACACCATTACACGAAACTATGAAAAAAACAGCTACTTGCATTATTGTTTCTTTGCGTTCTTTCATGATAGGATTGTAGACAACGAAAACTTACGAGTTTTATTTTTTCTTATCATATAATTGGCCAGCTGGCCCCTGCGAGCGTGGGGCGTAGATTTGGCGGCATTAGACGTAACGCAAACACATCATTAAACGATAAAATAGATGGATTATGGATAAGATTGAGTTCAACACCAAGGTCGTACAAGAAGTAAATTCGTTAAACAGCTATGCGCTGTATTTCACACGCGATGAGGAGAACGCACATGATCTCGTGCAGGACACGATGCTAAAAGCGTTCTCGTATTACAACAAGTTTAAATCGGGCACCAACCTACAGGCCTGGTTGTACACGATCCTCAAAAACACCTTCATCAATTATTACCGTAGGAAAGTGAAAACCAATGCCATCATCCTTAAGTCTGACACGATATCCTCATCTGATTTGTATAAAAGCTCATTGCGCAACGGGGCAGAGGGAAAATTCGTCATGGACGATATTGAGCATGCATTATCCAAGTTGTCTGATGAGTACTATTCACCGTTCTCCATGTATTACGAAGGCTATAAGTACCATGAGATTGCCGACCACTTCAATATCCCGATAGGAACGGTCAAAACCCGAATCCACGTGGCGCGGCAGCAACTTAAGAAAAAACTAAAAACGTATTCGCCGGGTGGCGCAAATTAATCTTCCATCCAGCCAATGGTATGAATAAGAAAGCCCGGCTCACCGCCGGGCTTTCTTATTCATGGCCCACTAGGGGTACACGAGAATCACGCCGATACGTTCGCTTCCGAAAGGGCGATATCGGTAAGTTTCATATCGGTTTCTTTCTCCTCATTCAGGGTCGTACCCAAGATTTCCTTCGCATCGTTATGCTCCATGAGGCTAGCATAGGTAACCAGGCAACCATATGACGCAATTTCGTAATGCTCCACCTTCTGGGCCGCAGCAATAAGTGCAGCGTCTATGGCCTCGTCACCTTCAAAGCTTTCGATGATTTCCTCAGCTTCTCCGAGCAATCCTTCCATCGCTTTACAAGTCTTTCCGCGCGCAGCAAGCCCCAGTGATTCCATGACCTGCTTCAGCCGCTTGATGTGCTCTTCGGTTTCCGCATGATGTGTTTCGAACGCGGTCTTCAGCGATTCGCTTTTCGCCGCCCCGGCCATCTTTTTCAGGCCTTTCAATAACTGGCGTTCCGCGCCTAGGATGTCGCGCAGCTCATCGACAAACAGTTCGTGAAGATGTGCATTGGGCATGTTGCCATTTTGATTTTTACTTGCCATAAAGTCCTCCAATTTTTTAATTCAATTTCTACTAAAACCAACATTCGCCTAGCGCTTTTGTTTAAAGAATTCACACGTTGTTCGACAGCATAACTTTATTGCTTATCAGTTGTTGACCTATCAAATATCCCCGGCCCATGCCGTCGAGTGTCATCAAATATATCGCCTATAACGAAGACGAACGCACGCTTAAGATTACGTTCCAAACGGGGGCGGTTTACAGCTATTACAACGTTCCACCGGCGTTGCATTTCGGGCTGACGGCGGCCCGCTCGAAGGGCCGGTATTTTAATCGCATGATCGCCGGGCGGTTTCCGTTCAAACGACTTTGACGGAATAAATCTGATCAAGAAGGATCGAAGACGCCTTCGCGACCTTCCACTTCTTCGGGAGACTGGATGTCGATGGCGTTGTCTACGCTGGGCATGAGCGCTTCGATGAATGCATTTTTCAGGACTTGCCAAATAGCCTCCCAAACGAGGACGTCTGTCTGGCCGAAGCTGCCTTCTATCGGTACGCGGGTGGCTACCTGTTCTTCTTTGGGGTTTTCCAGTATGCTGCCAACTAAACCGACGACAGCCTCTTTAGCCCGCTGGAAAAAACTATCCTTACGATCTTCCATGCCGACCACTTCCAGGTCTTTGATAATCGGTTTCACGTAGCCTTTGTATCGCCCGTCAGCAGCCGCAAACTCGCTGTATAAGCCAAACGTACCCTTGCTGATGTCGAATTTTCCGTATGCCTTGAAAAAATCATTTAAATCGGGCAGGTTTGCACCTTCAATCTCGGCAGTCAGATCAAAAGTGGCCTCCTCAGCCAACGCATTCATCCGCATATTTAAGGCAAGGGAACCACCGTAAGCCGTGGCGGTGGCACTGAGGGTAGAAGGCAGCAGTTCACCCGCCCGGGTGGTATTCTTTAGGTTTTCAGCGATGATATGCGCCGCCTCCAAAGACACGTCGACCAGCGGAGATGCCGTACTGTCGGTGTATCGGATGCTGCCCCGGTGTACTTCAAACCGGTTGACCTCCAAGGGCATGAAATCTTTCAAGAGTTGCCGAAAGTCGGTCGTATCCTTCGCCACCGCGTCAATTTCAGCCTTATCCTTGGTAAAGACAAGCGTCGGCGTATCAAAAGACAACTCACCCACCAACCTCCCTTGGAATAAGGAACGCCATTCGATGGACAGATCAATGCGCTTTACGGCGAAGAACGATGTTTGTTCGCCCGTAGCGGTATCCAACTTATTGAGATAAAAATCGTCCAACTGATAAGCACCACGGTAGAGTGCAATGTCAATATCATCCACGTGGCCACGGTAACCGTCCATGTGGGAGAGGGTGCGGTTGGCATAGCGCAACACGAGGGTTGGCAAGAGCAACCTGAAAACGACCAAGAGCAACGCGATGCCAATAACGATGGTATACCCTTTTTTCCACTTCCGACCTTTCATATCCCCTTATTAACAGCGCTATACCTCAGTTTGTTCTCCTATTTTTGACACGGCCATAAAAGAACAACGCTCCTTACCAACAAAACGCCATGTTCGTTGTTGGTTAAACATTACAGAAATTCATCGTTAATTATGAATCTGACAGATTCTCCATTTTTTTCAGAGTCGCCGGTTGCGATATATACCTGCAACCAAGCCGGACTCATTACGGCCTACAATCGTGCGGCGACGGAGCTTTGGGGCCGCGAGCCCGTGATTGGTATTGATGCGTGGTGCGGCGCGTGGCGAGCTTATCATCTTGACGGTAAAGTTATGGGGAAAGACCAGCATCCGCTTTTCATCGCCATGACCCACAAACACGCGCCCCATCAATCCGAGTTGGTTATCGAGCGACCTGATGGAAGCCGTAAACGGGTGTTGGTCTATCCGATGCGGATAGACCATGGAGACGGCATCGCGGGCGGTGGCGCCTACTTGGTTGATGTGACCTATCAAGATGAGCAGGATGGCCGGCAGGCCTTCCTTTCGAGCATCGTTGAGTCGTCGGATGATGCCATCATCAGCAAAGACCTCAATGGCATTATCACAAGCTGGAACAAGGGTGCCCAGCAGATTTTCGGGTTTACGGAAGAAGAGGTGATTGGGAAGCCTATCACCATTCTCATTCCAAAAGAGCGGATGGACGAGGAAACCCATATCCTTGGCCGGATCCGCACCGGCCAGCGCGTGGACCACTTCCAAACCGTGAGGCTGAGCAAATGGGGCGATGAGATCAACATCTCGTTATCCGTCTCTCCCGTCAGGGATAATATGGGGCAAATCATTGGAGCATCCAAAATTGCCCGCGATATCACTACTCAGGTAAAAGCCGAAAAGGCCATACGACTCTATGCCAGCAACCTCGAAGCAATAAATTCCATCGGAAAATCCATTGCCCGAAAACTCGATGTCAGGAAGGTCATGCAATACGTAACCGATGCCGCTACCGAACTGACAGAGGCCACATTCGGCGCTTTTTTTTACGATACGTATAACGAGGACGGCGAACCCATCACCCTCCATGCATTTGCCGGCACCTTGAAGCCATTGCAAGATAATGAGACGGGACCCAGCCATTGGGATGCCACACCGAACCGACGGACGCCGGTGAATTTAAAAGATTTCGCCGGATCGGAAGCTGCTTATACGGCACTGGATATCCGCCTGCCAGATGTGCAGCGGCAAGGTGCTGCAAGTTACTTGCAGGTGCCCATTGTTTCCGCTGACGATGAGGTCGTCGGGGAGTTGTTTTTCGGCCACCTACTTCCGGGGCAGTTCAACAGCCGCCATGAAGAATTAATAGCTAGTATCGCTGCCCAAGCGGCAATCGCACTAGACAATTCCAAACTGTTCGAAGAAGTCAAAACGTTGAGTCGGAGGAAAGACGAGTTCATCGCATTGGCAAGCCACGAGTTGAAAACGCCGTTGACATCGATTGGTGGCTTCCTACAAATCGTCGCCAAGAAAACCAACGATCCGATACCCCTTAAATTTATTGATAAAGCCATTAACCAAGTCGCCAAACTCAACAAGCTAGTGGCCGACCTACTGGATGCAGCGCGGCTAGAAAACAACAAACTCCCCCTCCATACCGAAGATTTTGATTGCCGAGACCTGCTGGCTAGTATCGTTGAAGATTTCCGCTATGCCCATCCAGCTCATCCAATCCACTTTGACAATACAGGGACTGACATTTTCGTCAAAGGCGACAAACAACGTTTGGAGCAGGTATTTATCAACCTGCTCGACAATGCCATTAAATATTCGCCAGGAACGCATGCCGTGCATGTTGACATAGCTAGTCAAAACGACAAGGTCAGCATCACGATCAAAGACAACGGCATAGGTATGGACGAACACCAACAGAAAGGATTGTTCACCCGTTTTTACCGGGCCCAGAACGGGGCAGCCAAGGTACCTGGCCTAGGCCTAGGCCTTTATTTAAGCAAAAAGATCGTCGACGAACACAACGGCGAGCTTACATGCCGCAGCGCTCCGGCAGAAGGCAGCGCGTTTACCGTCACACTACCCAGGGTTAGCTAGTGTGCTTCTGACTTTTTTTTCAATTATTGAAACATTTCTTAATGTTTTTTGTATTAACTTCGCCATGATGGGGCGCATGGCTCGTTTGAAGGACACGACCGCAAGATAAAGCCTTATTCCAAACGAAAAAAACGAACCGCGAAACGTTCTATCACGTAAAACCCTGCCTTGCCATAGGCTGAAAGCTGTAACAACGCAGGTGTTTGTTGGTAGCCGCTAGACAAATACATGAAAAGAAAAAATCTATTGAAATGAAAAAGCAAATCTTGTATGTGGAAGATGATGGCGACATGCTTGAGGTCGTAGCCGAATTCATGAAATTTGAAGATTATCAAGTAATCACAGACTCTGGCAAGTCGATTGAAAAAAAATTAAAGCAATACCCTATCGGCCTTATTTTGCTAGATGAAAACCTTAACTGGGGATGGGGAAGCGACCTGTGCCGCTCGCTGAAAGCGAATACGGAGACAGCCACCATACCGGTGGTCCTAATTTCCGCCATCCAAAACATCGACCAAATCGCCGAACACTGCGGAGCTGACACGTATATCAGAAAGCCGTTCGATATCTACGACGTTATTGATGTGGTGAACCAATTTTATATAACACCGTCACTTGACATTGTTCAAAACAATAAGAACTAAGCGCGTGTTATTCCGTTAACGCTGACTCAACGGTGGCCTTCAAGGAGGGCCACCGCTGTACAAATCGGGGTAATAATTCCCTTTGGGCGTCCGATATAAAACAAACAACAAATAACATGAAGAAAAAAGTAGTGTTAGTAGAGGATAACGAAAGTATCCGCGAACTGATTGAATACATCTTGGCGGACCATGACATCGAAGTCGTTTCCTTTGCTACTGCGGGGAATTTCCGTGCGGCTAAAGCAGCCGTTAGCCCCGACCTCTATATTTTAGATATCATGTTGCCGGACGGCAACGGTATCGAGCTATGCAAAGAGCTGAAAGCGGGACAAGATACGCAACATACGCCCATCATCATGATGTCAGCGCATTTCGACAAGGTAGAAGGCCAATGTGAAGCTCAGGACTTCATTGCAAAGCCATTCGACATCGATCAGTTCTTGACGCGCATTACCCAGCAGATTAATTAAATTAGCGGCGGCTATTGGCCGCATCCAAAGGGATTTCCTCTAGATTTTTCCTGGGCGGGCCTGTAAGGACTTTCCCTGCAACATCGTATCGGCCTCCGTGGCATGGGCAATCCCAGCTTTTCTCGGCGTTATTCCAAGCGACAATGCAGCCGGCATGAGTGCAAACAGGGCTCAACGCATTTAACGCGCCATCCGGGGATTTATATAGCGCGATTCGTTGGTTTTCAAAGTTGACAACAGCACCGGTATCCGGCGTCAGTTCAACCATTTCGGCTAACTTTTCTGTCGTTAGCCGATCGGCGACAAATCGATACACGACATCGGCATTTTCTTTTACGAAATTTGTGAATGCAGCCACGGGCTTAACGCGTAAGGGAGAAAACAACTTTTCACACGGGCTTTCGATGCCGAGAATTAGGTCTGAAAGCAACACGGCAGCGAAACTACCGAATAAGACCCCGTTTCCTCCAAATCCGGTTGCCACATAAGTACCTTCATCGCCGCCTGGCAATTTGCCGATATAGGGCAAGCCGTCGGCCGGTTCAAAAAATTGCGCAGACCATCGATAATCAATCGACGCCACGTCAAAGTGCTTACGTAAATACGCCTCCAATTCGCGAAACGACTGTTCGGGATTACCGTGCCCTGTTTTATGGTCGGCTCCACCTAATATAAGGTATCGTTTGCCATCCAGCAAATGCGTTCGGAAGTAATGGTAGGGTTCCTGCATATCATAAGCGAGCGCGCCCGGATACGCTTCATCCGCCAGCTGCACCCCAAGCACATAGCTACGATAAGGCGCACACCGGAAATGCAATACATTCACACCCGGCGGGATGTGCGTCGCATAAATCAAATTAGTTGCTTGAATGGTTCCTGAAGACGTTTCCAGGTGGTATACCTCACGATGCCGCTTCGAATCCGACACCTGGGTATGTTGCATGATCGTACCGCCTGCCGCTTCAAAAGCCTGGGCCAATGCCTGCAGGTATTTCAACGGATGGATTTGCGCCTGCATCCGGTAGTTAATCGCCATACGAAAATCTAACGGTACCGGTATTTCATTGACCGGCACTACGTCTACACCAGCTCTTAGGGAACCTTCATATATATTTTTCAATGCAGCCGCTTCAGCGTCGGTTTGTGCAAACAAAACGCCATCTTTATACTCAAAATCACATGCTATTTGATAGGCGGACACATTCCGCGCGATGAGATCCCTGCCCGCACGCGCTGCATCCGCGACCAATCTCGAATTTTCGATGCCGAAATCGCTTTCGATGGTATGATACGGTGTGTCGAGCATTGTATTGATGTGCGCCGTGGTGCCACCCGTGGTGCCAAACCCGATCTGGTGGGCTTCTATTACGATGCAACGCTTGCCACAACAGTATAAGTTGATTGGTCAGAATCAGGAAAATAACCCAGAGGTTTATGGG
>CAZTJY010000067.1:0-22420 GCA_964613725.1 uncultured Parapedobacter sp.
ATTACATTGAGCGCATGCCAATGGTCGGGCGTTGCCACCACTACGGCATCGATGTCCGTACGGGCGAGCAGCTCCCGGTAGTCACCGTACGATTCCACAGGGTGGCTTACTTTAGTCGCGTTGAGCGCGGTCGACTCGCCCACGAATTTGGCGAGCTTCTTACGGTCTACATCGCATGCCGCCAGCACCATGGTTTCTGGCACCTTACCGATATTCCGCAACAGACCATACGCCTGTTTTCCGGTACCGATATACCCCAAATTGATGCGATCGCTCGGAGCGATGAACCCGGTGCCGCCCAATACATGGCGCGGCAAGACCATAAAGCCCGCTGCCGCGGCTGCACCTGTTTTCAGGAAATTCCGGCGTGTAAAACCGGTTGATTCTTTCTTATCCATAAATCGTTTATAAGTGTTCTTGTAATGGGTTCACTTGCTTACTAACGGCAGATTATTTGCCGTGGTTACTTTATCACGCTGAATGGGTGTTAAAACGTGTTACGCAAACTTAGAGAAAGCTATCTCTAAATACAAATTTAATTGCCACTTACCTGAGCAAAGAAGATTCTAAAACGCAACGTATATACCTGTCTTGCCGACAGGCATGGCCAACAACTGGCTCCATTTGCGGAAAGCCCCGATGCCCCGAACATCCCTAAATTCAGCACCCGTCGTCTTGCACATCGTCTCTCGATCGCTGATATTTACACGGCGGTCAATATTTTTCTGGCATATTCTCGTAATCATCAAAATAACCCAAATCACCATTTTTGAAAATCATTCCTTCCGTTCGCAGCTTATATTGCAGATTTCCTATATTCAAGTTAGAAGGGTTAGTGCCATATTTCAAGGAAAGGCCGGCAGCTGTTCCGGCTGCGTGCCCCATTTGCATCCAGGTTGATTCAAGCCGGTAAGCGCAAAAAGCCACATGGGATAACGACGCCGCAACAGGCACCAAAAGATTTTTAACCTCCGTCGCTTTTGGAAGCATCACCCCGTATGGAATTTCGAAAGGTTCTGTAATCCGATACCATATCCGGCCCTCATTTGTAAACGTTGAATCCGTGATAGCTACGCGTTGCACATGATGGGAATCTATCCAATGTGACCCCAACGTAACCGCATCATCTTTTTCCCTGTTCAACAGGATATCATGTTCTGTCATGACAAAGTCTCCTTGCATTCTCCTCGCCTCCCGTATGTACAGGTAGTAAGGAAAGTTGTCGTTGTCCTTAAATTCATCTTTTGCAAAACCGTAAGACAACATTTCTTCCCGGAGTGTTTGGGGTACACGTTCATCATAACCCAAAAAATACAAGTATCCCAAGGTATAGTCTTTGTGGTCTTGGTAAATCGCTTTTCTTTTCTCGTAACTAGCGTCCGGATATTCAACGTTTCCACCAAATAACCCAAGTGAAATGGTCGAATGTTGCTGGTTATTGAATTCCCATTTACCGCTGCCTCTTTCGTAGATGCCGATTAAGTCTCCCAATCTCGTTTCCGGATGTTTACTTAGGTAGTCTGCCAAAAGTTGGTATCGTGTAGAATCATAATTGGGTGGACGCGTGACGGGGCGCATGTTTTTTGGCACCTTTGTCATGGTAGGGCGAAAATTATAATTCATAACACGATCATCCGCAGCCCCTTGAACGAGATTCCCATTCTCCGAAAAATACGGCATGCGGTGCCCCCGACCGTCAATTGTCCTTCCGGAAAGCGTGTCATCTATCAACCTGATTCCAGCATAAAATTCGTTATATTGGTCTGTCCCTTCCCTTCCGTAAGTATATGATACGTTTGCGCGGGCCATAAGGTCACCTTCGTAAGTGCAATCGATGAACACTTCGCCCGACAAGGTCATACCGTCTTCCAGAACGATGGCATCAATCTCGTTGCCATGCATCGTCACCTTATCCAGAAACTTTTCATAAATCACGTCAACATTAGCCTCCTCCAACATGTTGAGGAACTCTCTTTCGGCAACGTGGGATTCGAAAAAAAAAGCTGGATCTCCTTTGTCGAACGCTATTTGGCCCTTACGAAACGTTTGGAAATATCCGTCGGGGAAATTAGTTCCCAGCCTTGTATAAAATTCACGGGCAATACCGGTTATGGCATTGTTAATCATGTGTTCGCTCTCAGCAGTATTGAGCCCACTTGTATTCATGCCTCCAACATGGCGCGTTTGTTCGATCAGCAGTACCTTTGCAGCGTTGCGGGATGCCGCTACAGCGGCGATAACGCCACTGGGAGTCCCTCCATAAACAATTACATCGTAGTTCAATTGGGAAAAAACGTGTAAAGCGGCAAAGAGTGATATAATTGTTGTGAGTGTGGTTTTCATTTGCTTAAATTTTATAGTAGGATGCGTTTTTTTGACATCGCAGGCAATCCGAAGATCGTCCATGTGTTGCCGTTTTGATTTCAGCTACGGTGACTCTTTTCAGCACCCATGAGCGTACTTTCAGATACGTGCTCAGCGCTCATTTACCGACCTTTAGATTAATTGCTTTCCTGTGGCTTTCCTTTTATTGTTGTAAAATTTAACATAGTGGGCCGATCTTTCTCATCTGCACAGCACCATCTTTCATATAGTTGTTCGTAACACTCAATATCCCGGATTTTGGACCAGAGCAGAATTGACATCCATCTGGATGGTAGGTATGGGATAAAGCAAGTGCTTCTCCTCTGCAACCACCCCTCCGGCTGTTTTCTTAGTTATATAAGTATCTGTTCTTAGCAGATCCCATCTTCTGTGGCCTTCAAAACATAACTCCCAGCTCCGCTCCTGCAAAACGGCTTCCCTAAACTCTGCCTGTGTTAATCCTTGTAAATCAAACAAATGGGAGCCAGAGTTTCCGTTTCTCGCCCTTTCTCTAATTTTGTTAATTGCCCAGTACGCTTCCACCGTCGGACCATTCAACTCATTTAATGCTTCCGCATACATCAACAAAACATCGGCATACCTCAACACAATGAAATTATTTCTCGCCGAACTCGGCCCACAAGCTAACGGATCCCAATATTTATCCATATGGGGTCCCGTCCTTGATTCCACCACAGACCCGTCGGCCCGTCGCTTTTCATAAATCACCGTCACTTCCTTTCGATAATCGCCGGGGATATAAGACTCGGCGTGGCGTGGCGTTACTTGATAACTACCCCCACCCTGATTAATGGGATAACTAAAAAATATAGCGAAATTGACGGCCATAGAGCTTCCATACTGCGGCAGGGCGCAGCTATACTGCACCGAAAATATATGTTCGATTCCATTTTTTTCTTCGGGCAAGAATACGCTCCTATAATCAGGAAACAGGTCGTAAACACCTAAGTCGATTACTTCTTTTGCCTTACCTGCAGCGTTGTGCCACTCGCCTCTGGTCAAAAACACCTTCGCTAATAAAGCTTTGGCAGCACCTGATGTCGCTCTTCCTATCCGGTCCGCTTCCATATAATTTAATGGAAGATCCGTTTCAGCGACTGTAAGGTCTTCAATAATCAATGCGTAAATCTCATCCACAGATGCTCTCGAGATATCAACATCAATCACGTCGTTGGTTACTTGCTTTACTGCAGGTACGTCGCCAAATGCCCGTACGAGGTTGAAATATGTCAAGGCTCTTAAAAAGCGAGCTTCGGCAACGATCATCATCCTTTCCTGCTCGTCCATCATGACCTTAGGAACATTTTCAATAACGCGGTTTGCACGGTCGATCAGCACATAACTGGCAGTGTAGAACGTATTGAATATAGCTGTCCCGCTGTTAAAAAGATTTCGGTGTAATTCATTACCAAGGGCGCTTTCTCCCCTTGCCTCGCATTCATCACCGTTCAGATCAGCTAGATTGATCATATTCATCCCATAAACGCCCCTCAGCCGATGGTAGACGGCGCTGATCGCCGAATTGGCATCTTCTGCAGTGATAAATGAATTGGATTCTTCGAGGAAGCCTAACGGGGTCTCCTCCAAATTGCTTTCACAGGATAAAAAAACCAATGTAATACAATATACAATGACATAGATTATTTTTTTCATATCGCTTTGTTTAAAATTGAAATGTGGCACCAAGCATAAAGGTCCTCGCTAACGGGTAAGCATAAGAATCAACCCCATAGCTCACATTATCATCGAAATTTGAATTTACCTCTGGGTCAAACCCAGAGTATTTCGAGATAGTAATTAAGTTCTGCCCGCTTATATAAATTCTGGTACTTTTCAAAAACTTTGAATTGATAGGTTGGGAATAACCGAAAGTCACATTTTTGAGCCTGACAAAAGAGCCGTCTTCCACGAAATTTGAGGTGGTATTCGGCCATCTCCATTGTCGCATAGACGAATATCTGTTTGATGGCCGGTCGGGGCGCCATGCACGTTCGTAAACTTCCCTCAGCAACAGGTGGGCCGGATCTCCTTGTTCCAGTGTGCTCCTCGTATGGTTATAGATCTGGTTCCCATACACCCCTTGTACAAATAAGGAAAGATCGAACCGGCCGTAATTGAAATGGTTGGTTATACCGTAGAAAAAGTCCGGTAGTCCATTTCCGAGTATCGTCCGGTCAGCCGCCTCGTTAAACACGCCATCTCCATTCAGGTCCCTGAATCTCAACGCCCCAGGCAAATCACCGGCTCTTGCCACTTCACCTGCATTGGCAATCTCTTCCTGCGATTGCCATATCCCGTCAAATACATTCCCAAAGAAAGAGCCCAATGGTTCATTTTCCTTTACGATCAGGGTATTAAATCCAGAGCTAACAATCAACTCTTCTGCATCGGCGAGCCGCAACACCTTGTTTCTATTGAAAGAAATATTACCATTAGTTGTCCATTTTAACTTTCCGGTTGTATTTACCGTATTTAAGCTAAATTCGACGCCCCTGTTTCGCAGGCTCCCAATATTTCTAATCACGCTGGTGAACCCTGTTGTGGCAGGGAGCTGCACGTTCAATAGCAGATCGGAAGTGATTTTTTCGTAATAATCAATGGTAAACAAAAAACGGTTCTTTATAAATCCGACATCAATTCCAACATTAAACTGGTTAGTTTTCTCCCATTTCAGGTCAGGGTTAGCTACTCTGGCGGCCTCGTTTGTTAACACTTCTATGTCATTAAATACCGTCCTTGCCGTGGTGTATTGAGAAAGCGAATTATACAATCCGATACCATCGTTTCCTGTGCTTCCATAGCTTATCCTGAGCTTCAAATCACTTAGACTTTTGGAATCCCTCAGGAAGTCCTCATCGGATATCCGCCAAGCAAAGGCCCCGGATGGGAAAAAAGCGTATTTATTCCGCACTCCAAACCTTGACGAGCCATCCACCCTCCCTGTAATGGTGAACAGGTACCTATCTTTAAATCGGTAATTTATTCTTGAAAGATAAGAATTGAGTCCCCATTCTTGTACTGTGCCGCGGGGTGGTAGCGGTGTATTTGCCATTCCCAAATTATTTGCACCCAAGGTAAAATTTGGAAAGTCTTGTGCCTCCATATATGTGCGGTCCTCGCGGTTGCTCTGGAAGGTAATACCGGCTAACAAATCAAAGTCGTGTCCGTTAATTGTTTTTTTGTAGGTGATGGTATTCTCGTTCAGTAAATTCAGGTTATTTGTATTTCCATTACTCCCAAAACCATTTACATTGTTGCCCAACAATGTCTCAGGCGAATAAAATATATCCCGTTTGCTATTGAACAAGTCGGTTCCCACACTGAATTTTGCTACTAACCCTTTTGCAATGGCAACATCGGCAAATACATTGGCCAGTACCCTATCCGTGATCAACACATTGGTGGTCGTTTTGGCGACAGCTACGGGATTGGCTATGGCCGAGAATCCCGATCCTGGCCCCACATTCAACAATTGATAGCTTCCGTCGTCGGCAAAGATCGGGTTGGCGGGGGAGTACCGCAATGCCAACCCGACCAAACCATTGCCCCCCACTTCATTCACACTATTGTTTATGGTTCGGGAAATCGTAAAACTTGTCCCAACATTCACCCGATCGGACAAACGTGAATCAATATTAAGCCGAGTAGTATACCGATCGAAGTTGGAAGCCATAACGATTCCCTCCTGACCGAAATAATTACCTGATATCAAGTACTTGGTTCGTTCATTCCCGCCGGAAAAGGATAACTGGTGGTTTTGAATGGATGACGTCCTGAAAATCTCATTTTGCCAATTCGTGCCTTCGCCGTATTCCGAAGGATCCGGATAAAGTAAACCCGGGCCGTACCGTTCATCATAACCCAAATTCCTTAATTGTTCATTTTTAAGCATGGTGTGTTGTTCAGCGTTGATAACGTCCAGCGTCTTTGTGATTTGTTGGATTCCGTAATAGCTTTCAAATTCCACGATCGCCTTACCTTCCTTCCCACGTTTCGTAGTGACCAACACGACACCATTTGCTCCTCTAGAACCATAAATAGCGGTTGCCGAGGCATCCTTGAGTACTTCAATCGATTCGACGTCATTCGGATTAATGGAAGCTAACGGGTTGGCAAAAATAGCCGAATGAGAAGCGCCGGATGCCGGCGCAGGGTTTGTCACCGGAAAGCCGTCTATGACATATAGCGGGTCATTAGACGCAGAAATGGAGTTTCCTCCTCTGACTCTTATCGTAATGCCGCCTCCGGGAGCATTGGATGCTTGGGTAATTTGTACTCCGGCTACCCGGCCTTGTAAGGCCTGGTCAAATGAATTAATCGGTTGAGCTTTTAAATCAGATTGTTTAATAGAGGCCACTGAACCCGTAATATCTCTCTTTTTGACCTCACCGTATCCAACTACCACCACTTCATTGAGATCACTGACAGATGCTGTCATCGCGACGTCTAGCATTGATAAATCTCCAATCATGCGTTCGGCAGATCCAAATCCTACAATTGTAAAGACCAATGTTCCTCCACGTTGAGAAACGGTGATACGATAATCTCCATTTGCATCTGTTGTAACAGCAGAAGATGTTCCCTTGATGGTTACGGTTACCCCCTCCAACGGATTCCCTTGCTCATCCGTTACCTTACCCGTAATCGTACGTTGTTGAAGTATGTGCTCGCTATTGCTGGGTAACGAATTTCGTTTTGTAATCGTTACGATCCCATCATCCAACGACCAATCCAATCCTCGGTCTGTCAGAATCATATCCATTGCTTCTGCGAATTCCACCTGCCTCAACTGGGCATCGACACGGATGTCCGAAAGATGTTTGCCATGAAATAAAAATGAACACCCCTGTTGTTTCTGAAATTCCCGCATCACCTCCCCAAGGGGGGCGTTCTTCACATTAAGCGTAATTTTCTGTGCGTTAGCTTCTGCGAGGGCATTGAATGCTAAGCCCAAGGTTAAGAAAATCGCTAGTTTCATA
Organism: uncultured Parapedobacter sp.; assembly: GCA_964613725.1. GTDB lineage: Bacteria > Bacteroidota > Bacteroidia > Sphingobacteriales > Sphingobacteriaceae > Parapedobacter. The sequence goes on from CAZTJY010000067.1 coordinate 7,365, forward strand.
ATCAGTAATAATCGGTAATTGAAAGGCCAAGAATAGCCTCTTACACATCGTGTAAAAACCATATATTTGTCATGTTTGATTGGTTAATAAATTGGTTCCGGCCAGGTGTACAAACGAAGGCCGCTAATCAAAATCCAGGCAACGAGAACGGGTGATGCCGCCAGCATCATCCGTTTTTTGTGCGGATATATCGACGTTTTTCGTATTATGTCTGCATGGCAATCACCTCCTATACGTTTAAAACCGGTTTGACATTTTGTTAATTGGTTACTGTTTACTCATTTTCCCCGAACAATCAATTGCGTCTTGGAACCGCGCTGTCTAATCTCAAAATCAAGCCCACTCTTACCCAACGATTTCAAAACGGCATCCAACCGTTTTGTGCGTTCAACCATCCCAAAAACGGAAGTTCCCGGCATAGTTCCTTCATACACCACTTCGAGGTCATACCATCGGGCTACCTGTTCGATGGCCACTTCGGGCGGCACGTTATCAAAATAAAAATATCCTTCTTTCCACACCGTGTATGGTTCCACGTTTACCTTGGAGATATTCAGCATTGCGCCCGAAACAACCGCCTGTTCTCCCGGGCGTAGTCTATTTACAGCGTTCGATGCATGGTTGATAAGCCGTATCGCTCCTTCCACCAAGGTGGTTTTTGTTTCGTCTTCGGCTGGATAAGCCGAAATATTGAATTCCGTGCCAAGTACTTCAACGGTTTGGCCGTGGCTGTTTACCTTAAAAGGCTTGCTTTTATCTTCCGCGACAGCAAAGTAGGCCTCACCGGAAACCTCAACGACACGTTCCGATTCGTCAAACCGGCTAGGGTATTTCAATTTAGAGGCTGCATTTAACCAAACTTCGGTTCCATCAGATAACGTGATTTGATAGGTGCCACCTCTCGGAGTAGTTAGTACATAGTAGTCAGTAGTTAGATTTCCTTTCCCCGTTCCGGTAGGGTTATTTTGCCCTTGATTCTTTTTTCTTTTTTCAACTACATAAGAACCGTCTAAATAAGTGATTACATCACCAACGGTGATACCGGTTTGCGTCTCGCTTAAGTCAATCACCCGCCCATCAGCTAGGGTAAGTGTCGCTCGATGTCCTCCGGGAAGGACTTCTTCTGCTGCGAGTATGGGATCAGTGCGTAGCTCCTGTTGATCACCCGAAAAGAAAAACCATATACCGCCCAGTACTGCTAAAACAACAGCAGCAGCATAGGGAAGCCACACCCGGAAACGATTGATATTTCTCCCCTGTAAGCGTTCTTGTATCCCTTGTTCAATATGGTTACGAAGTGTGCTTTGTTCCTCCGGAGTTAGCGCATCTTCACGGCCTTTCACATGGTCAAACGCATCGAAATAGGCATCCATAAAGTGTTGCTCTGCTTTGGTGGCAGAGCCCCGCAGTATCTTCTTGGCTAGCTTATGGAGTATATTTCCCATACGTTATTGCTCTCCGTTTAAAATGGTCTTTACGGATATTGTCTAGGAATGGGGTAAAACTCCCAAAAAAATGTTAACTTTTTTAATTCAGGAATACCAGCCCTAGGATTACGGTCTTTAAAAGTAACGCCCGAAGGCTGATACTCGCCGTGTTCAATTGGTTTTGAACGGTCTTTTGCGACACCTGGAGCTCCTCAGCGATTTCCTTGGTACTCCGTCCTTCGAAGTAATGCATTTCAAAGATCCGACGACGTTTGTGGGGTAGCGTATCCAACCAAGCAGCCAATAAACGGCGTGTTTCCTGTTCACCGAATGGCCCATCAGCGGTAAATGGCGATATCAGCATTTGTTCAAAAGGTTCCACAAATGCTGGCAATGCTTTGCCTTTGGCGAGCAGTGTGTATATTTTATAGCGCACGGCCGTATGAAGGTAGGGTTCCAGCCTTTGGATAGCTTTATTACCCCGCTGTTCCCACAAGTCAACGAATACATCCTGCACAATATCACTGCACTGTTCTTTGTCGGCTAACCGCCGGTAAGCTGTTTGGTATAGCGCATGCCAATGGCGTTCATAGATGCAGTTAAATGCTTCCTGATGCCCTTCTTTAAGAAAGGGAACCAATTCCTCATCCGTATGGTCCGCGTAGTTTACCAATTGATGTAGTTGTTTGGCAAAGGTAGCGGATTACACCAAAGAAAGCAAAGCGAGCTACATTTCTACGTTGAGCCATAAGAACTGGATCACACTAAGGCATTTGTAGCAGCGAATGTGATGCCACTTTGCTAGTTTGTCATGTTTATTCTCAATTAGTCGTCTGGCATTCACACCAGGCTTCATCTCCCGAAGAATGGGTTTTTGGGTTTTAGACGGTTTGGCTACGACCACCCATTCGATTCCTACATGTTCTTTAACGGGTTCGCCACCGGATTGGAAATCACAAAATGGTTTTCCAAGATGCGCCTAATGAGCTGAAGCTCACCAAGAAAGTGATTTAACAGTAGATGTAACCTCATAAGTTTAAAGTTTTTAAATGAATTTATAGGGTTATTCCGGGCAAGTTATCACCGGCTTTACCGTTAAATCGTCACTTCGCCCAAGAAAATAGTGTCACCTCCTACTTATCTTTATGGAATTTCAAAGGATGTAGCATCCCTTCACCAAAATGCGTCCAAGACCGTGTGGTCTGCGCGGTTTTAATTAAGTTTGCGTACGTACCATCGAGCGACATTAATTTTAAGACACCATGATTCGAAATATTTTTTCCCTGTTACTGGTCTTTTCCCTTACGACTGCCATGGCTCAAAAAAAACAACCCGCTGATAGCATCCACCACCAATGGCAGCAAATCGATTCCTTGATGGACAAAGGGTTGCCCCAATCGGCCACAAAAATCGTCCGGGAAATCAAGACCACTGCACAACAGCGGCGCGACAACGCCAATACCATCAAGGCAACACTCTTTTTGATTGCCCAAGAGGCATTGACGGCGGAAAATGAGCCGACATTCGCCATTCAGCAAGCCGACTCAATGACCCGGGTTTCCGATGGGCCGGAGAAAGCGCTGTGGCAGAGCATCTCCGCCGAACTTTACTGGCAATACTACCAGCGCAACCGCTGGGCCATACTAAACCGCACGCCCATCGTTGGTGAACCACCGGCCGACATCGCAACATGGGATGCCTCCTCATTGATTGGCAAAGCCAGCGACCTATACCAAGCATCCATCCTCGACAGCGAATTGCTGAAAACCATACCTGTGGAGCGCTATGCGCCTCTGCTTATCGAAGGAGAAAATACGCGCCAACTGCGGCCCACATTGTATGATTTCCTTGCATTCCGAGCTATCGATTTTTTCCAGAATGATGAAAAAGATGTGATTAGACCAGCGTACCAATTCCAGATTGACGGTACGCTCTGGTTTGAACCGGCTTCACGACTGGCCGAGGTAAAAGTGAATCCGGCAACACCGGAGGCGCTACACTTCCGCGCGCTACACGCTTACCAGCAGTTGCTGGGCTTTCACCTACATGACGACCAGCCTCAAGCACTCGTCGATGCGGACTTGCACCGCTTGCGCTTCGTGTACCAATATGCCACCCATCCCGAAAAGGATAGCCTTTACCGTGACGCCCTGCAAGCACTTGCAACACGCTACGCGGACAGCCCGGCAGGAGCACAAGCTGCCGCCGAACTGTTGCAATTTGATTACAACCAATCGCTGGGCACGGGCTCCATAAACCTTCCAAAAATAAGCCAGCAAGCCGACACACTCATTGCCCGTTTTCCTGATTCCGAAGGCGCCCGCAATGCGGAGCAACTGCGCCATACCCTCGCCAGCAAAACACTGAACGTGCAGACCGAAGTCGTGACGCTGCCGAGCGAAAACAGTAAAGTGCTGGTAACCTATAGAAACTTGGCAAATGCCTACCTGCGGATTTACCCATGGCCAAATTCGCTCACCAATCGGCGTCGCGAATGGAACGACACAGCGAAAGAGAAGATATTGGGTAGCACACCGATTTCATCTTGGAAGGCAGCGCTGCCGGGCAGCGAAGACATGCAAGAACACCGCACGGAAATCAAGGTAGACCCATTGCCCCCCGGCCGCTACCTGCTCGTTGCCTCGGCAACGGCCGACTTCTCGTCGGATAGCACCATCCTGGCCGTGGCACCTATCCAGGTTTCTTCCCTGAGCTTAATCACCAACAACCTGGATAACCAGCATAGGTTATTTGCGTTGCACCGCAAATCGGGCATGCCCATCCGGGGAGCTAAAGTCACATTCCTCGACGAGCGTTGGGATAACACGTTCAATGCTTACAGGTATGAAGTGGTTGGCAAAACAACCACAAATGAGGATGGAAAAGCCGATATCCGCATTGAAAAACGTCAGCAGAACATCCGCCGCATCATGCTTTCGGCGCATGGCGACACCCTTCGTACCGACGGGTATTTCGGATCGTATCGACGAGACGATGGCAACGAAAAAAAGGTAAATGTACATACGTTCTTGTTTACCGACCGGGCGATCTACCGACCGGGCCAAACCATATATTTCAAAGGGATTGTCGTTGAAAATGCTGCCGACGGAAAGACGAACCGTGTATTGGCCGACCACGCCTCTGTGGTAACCTTATTTGATGCCAACGGACAGAAAGTGAGTACCTCGGAGCTCACCACCAATACCTATGGTTCGTTCTCAGGCAAATTTACGGCGCCCGCTAGCGGGCTCACCGGCCAAATGCATATTGGCACCGAGAACGGCAATGTGCATTTTGCCGTTGAAGAGTATAAACGGCCCAAATTCGATGTCGCGTTCGATACCGTGAAAGCCAACATCGCTCTCAACGATGAAATCACCATCAAAGGGCGCGCTATCGCTTACGCCGGTAATAACATCGATGGTGCAGAAGTGAAATACCGTGTGGTCCGACATGCGCGGTTCCCTTATTTCTGGGCATTCTACCGTTGGGGCCAACCTCAATCGCCGCAAATGGAAATTGCCAACGGCACTGTGCAGACACAAGCCGACGGTACATTTGAAGTGACATTTACCACCATTCCCGATAAGCAGATCGACCCGCAAACGCTGCCGGTATTTACATACATGGTATATGCTGACGTGACCGATATCAATGGCGAGACGCAAAGCGGCAGCCAACCGGTGCGGGCGGGATACCGATCCCTGCAGCTATCCGCCTCCTTGGGGTCGCAACTTGATGCTAGCCAACAAAATCCATTGACCGTAACCACGCAGAATTTGAATGGCATCCCCACACCTTCCCGGGTTGACGTATCCATAGCGCCACTCACCTTCCCCGGTAAGTTGTACCGTCAGCGGATGTGGGAAAAGCCCGATCAGTATGCCATGAACGAACAGGAATTCAGACGGCTTTTCCACGATGACGAATACGCCGATGAGTCCAATTACATGAATTGGGCCACCGGCGAGACGACTTGGTCGTACACCCTTCAAACCGGCGATCAGCAGACAGTAGCACTGCCAACCTCGGCTTGGGGGCCGGAAGGATGGCACGTCATCACACTCACTACCGCCGACCCGGCGGGCAATGCAATCACAGAGAAAATATATGCTTATGCGGCCAAGCCGGCAACCGACGCGAAACCGCAACAACCCTTGCTGGCATTGGCCGATAAAACGTCGCTTGAACCGGGGGGCACATTGACCCTCACTGTAAAAACCGGTTACGACAGTACGTATGTATTGGAAACGAGCACCGACACCAAACCCGAATTCACCACTTTTTCCGAGCGCCGACGGATTAACCGCCCTATCGTGGAGGCCGACCGTGGAGGCCTCGGATTCGGCTGGATTTATGTACGCAACAACCGGGTGTACCAACATAACCTGCAAGTGGACGTGCCGTGGTCGAATCGCGACCTCCAACTGGAATGGGCAACCCATCGCGACAAACTGCAGCCTGGGGCTACTGAAGCGTGGCAACTCACCATCAAAGGGAACAAAAAAGAAGCCATTGCAGCAGAACTTTTGGCAGGGTTATACGATGCATCGTTGGATGCACTTAAACCCCATAGTTGGTATTGGGACCGGTTATCACCTAACCGTTGGCTAGGGCTCCACTGGGTAACTAGCCCGACGTTCGACACGGTTACCGGCGATATCTGGCTAAATAATATCAATGGGAAACGGCCTTCAGGGTACGAAAAACGGTACGATCAATTGCTCAATTATCCGGCTCAAAGGGCCTTCTCTAATAAAACAATTATGATAAGGGGCGTCGCCGGAGCCGCCCCAGGGATAGCAGCACGCGAAACGGCAGTTTTCCAAAGTACGGAGGCCCCGATGGAACGGCGGGATGCGGATAGGCTCGATGAAGCAGTGGTGGTTGGCTTTGGACAACAGGAAAAACAGGCCGAAGCTGGCTCCGTGCCTGTCGATGAAACTGACCGTCCATCCGTCCCCATACGCACCAACTTACAGGAAACAGCATTTTTCTTCCCCCAATTGCAAACGGATGCCGAAGGTAACGTCACCTTTAAATTCACCATGCCCGAAGCACTTACCGAATGGAAACTAATGGCTTTTGCCCATACCACAGACTGGAAAACAGGCTTCCTTGAAGGGAAGATCAAAACCCAGAAGGACCTGATGGTAATGCCCAACCTGCCCCGCTTCCTGCGCCAGGGCGACGGGATTCGCATCAGTGCAAAAGTGAGTAATATCAGCACGGAAGCCCTGCGCGGCACAGCCCACATTGAACTCTTGGACGCAACGAGCCTGCAACCGCTTGCTACCCTGAACAGTGGCCTGAAAGACCGGTCCTTCACGGTAGCCGAACAACAAAGCACCGATGTAGTTTGGACATTCGCAGTTCCCGACAGCCTCTTCAATGCCGTCGTAATACGGATATCCGCCAAAGCGGGCAACTTCTCTGACGGCGAGGAGACCATCCTGCCTGTGGTCACCAATCGCATGCTGGTTACCGAAACCTTGCCCCTACCTATACGCGGAAACAGCTCCAAAACTTTTACGTTGGATAAGCTGGCGAACACCGCGAGCGATACCCGCGTAAACCATGCACTCACCGTGGAGTTTACGGGCAACCCTGTGTGGTATGCGGTACAGGCACTTCCATACCTTATGGAGTATCCATACGAGTGTGCGGAACAGATCTTCGGGCGGGTTTATGCAAACGCATTGGCGGCCCACATTGTTGACCAAGCCCCGGGCGTAAAGGCCATCTTTGAACAATGGAAAAACATCGATACCACTGCCCTCCTTTCCAATCTGGAGAAAAACCAGGAGCTCAAATCGGCCCTTCTTGAAGAGACACCTTGGGTGATGGAGACAAAAAACGAGCGGGAGCAAAAACACCGGATTGCGAAATTGTTCGAAAGCCATAAGCTTGCGCAGGGTCTCCAGCAGAACCTAGCCAAGCTCGCCGAGATGCAGCTCAGCGACGGCAGCTTTCCATGGTTCCGGGGCATGACGAGCAACCGCTACATCACCCAGTATATCGCTACGGGCATCGCCCGCCTGCAACAGCTCGGTGTTGAAGCGGCCAAGTCGGAAACCGCCAACGAAATACTTGAGAAGGCGGCGGGGTACGTAGACCGCGAAGTAAAGGGCGACTACGATCGGCTGGTGACGAATGAAGCCGACCTCAGCAAACAGCACCTGAGTAACGCCCATGTGCACTACCTGTATATGCGCAGCCTCCTCCTGGATCTGTCGATACATCCGGATAACCGCATGGCTTACGACTATTTCCAAGGGCAGGCTGCTAAATTCTGGAATACCTTTAATCCGTACCTGAAAGGGCAATTGGCGTTGGCGCTACACCGGGCTGGCAAAACGGAACCGGCGGCGGCCATTATGGCTTCGCTGCGCGAAACCGCCGTGCACAACGACGAACTGGGCATGTACTGGAAAACCATGCCGCACGGCTACTGGTGGTATGAAGCCCCCATTGAAGCCCAGGCCTTGCTCATCGAGGCGTTCGCCGAGGTGGCAGCTGATCAACATGCGGTGGACGATCTGAAGGTATGGCTCATTAAACAAAAGCAAACACAGCATTGGAACACAACCAAAGCGACCGCCGATGCCATTTACGCCCTATTGCTGCAAGGAAGTGATTGGCTCGTGAACGAGCCGGAAGTGACCATTGCACTGGGCAACGATACCATCCGTTCTACCGAAATCGACACCGAAGCGGGCACTGGTTATTTCAAAAAACGCTATGAAGGCGATGCGGTAACTGCCGACATGGGCAACATCTCCGTGAAGGTGGCCAAAGCGGAGGATGAGGGCGTGTCCTGGGGTGCGGTGTATTGGCAATACTTCGAGGACCTGGATAAAATTACCAGTGCCGAAACCCCACTAAGTTTACGCAAGCAGCTTTACATCCAACGGAATACCGACCGCGGCCCGGTATTGGAGGAAATCAGTGCCGACAACCCGCTACAGGTGGGCGATAAGGTAACCGTACGGATTGAATTGCGCGTAGACCGCGACATGGAATTTGTACACCTCAAAGATATGCGGGCAGCCTGCTTCGAACCCATTAATGTATTGAGCGGTTACCGCTACCAAGGTGGACTGGGCTATTACGAAAGTACCCGCGATGTGGCCACCAACTTCTTCTTCGATTACCTGCGCAAAGGCACCTACGTGTTTGAGTATCCGGTATTTGTGGCGCAAGCTGGCGACTTCTCCAATGGTATCAGTACCATCCAGTGCCTATATGCGCCGGAGTTCAGCAGCCACAGCGAAGGGATTAGGGTACTAGTAGAAAAAAAACAATGATATAAACGAATGGCTGTCGATACGACCAAGCGATTCGACAGGATCGTGAGCATTTACATCCAGTTGCAATCCAAACGTGTGGTAAAAGCGCAGGAACTCGCTGAACGGTTCGGGGTAAGCCTGCGCACCATATACCGTGATATCCGTAGCCTCGAACAGGCCGGAGTTCCCATCTTCGGCGAGGCCGGTGCGGGTTACAGCATTGTAGACGGCTACCGCCTACCGCCCGTATTGTTTACGAAAGAGGAAGCATTGAGTTTCGTGGGCGCCCAAAAGTTGATGGGAAAGTTCATGGACCGCCGGCTGCAGGAACATTACGACGCTGCACTATATAAAATCAAAGCGGTGCTCCGGATGACGGAGAAAGAGTCGTTGTCCGCCATCGAGTCCAATATCGTAATGGCTAAAACAGGGTATGAACTCTTCAATCACAACGTACCGCATGCACTCAGCCATCTGCTGGAAAGCATTGCGCAACGGCGACAGGTAAACCTCTTGTATAAAGGTGTCAAAGATGAAACACCCAAGCCACGCATCATCGAACCGGCAGGGCTCTTCCATGAAATGAATTTCTGGTATGTATATGCGTATTGCCATACGCGCAAGGATTACCGCCAGTTCCGGGCAGATCGGATTGCACAACTCCAGTTGCTCGACACCCCATTTGAACGAGAGCATCCGCCGCTCGGGGAGTTCATGGACAAGCGGGCGCAGGCCCATAGCGATTTACCGAAGATAATGGCCCGCATCCGCGTAGAAAACCACTATGCAGCCCATATGAAGTGGGATCGCCGCTTTTGGGGGTTTGTTTCCGAACGGGATCGCGGGACGCACACCGAGATGGTCTTCGAAACACGAGACTTCCACGAAGGGTTTCCGCGTTGGTTACTCATGTACGGTGATGGTGTAGAGGTACTCGAACCGGATAGCCTGCGCAACAGGGTGGTTGAGCTGATTGAAGCGGTCGCCGCGAATTTTAAGGATTAAGGCTGTATTTCTTCGTCTCAAACACACCCCGAAATTGGCGCTTTTGCCCTTAACATTCCTGTTGGTTGCGTATTATATTTGTAATATATCAATTGAAAGGAGCTTATCATGCAAAAAATCATGCCCCATTTATGGTTCAACCGTGAAGCAAAAGAAGCGGCCAAGTTCTATACCACGGTATTCCCCGAATCACGGATCACCAACATCACCACACTGAACGACACGCCCTCTGGTGACGCAGATGTCGTATCTTTCGAGCTTTGGGGTTATTCTTTCATGGCCATAAGTGCTGGCCCCTTGTTCAAATTCAATCCGGCGATATCTTTTATGGTGAATTATGACCCCTCGCGGGATGCGGACGCTGCAAACCGACTTCATGAAGCGTGGGCCAAACTCGCCGACGGCGGAAAGGTGTTGATGCCACTCGATACGTATCCTTTTAGTGAACGCTATGGATGGGTACAGGATAAATATGGTCTTTCGTGGCAGCTGATCCTGACCAATCCCGAAGGCGAACCACGACCGCCGATTATCCCCTGCCTTTTGTTTGTGGGCGAAGTGTGCGGAAAAGCAGAGGAAGCCACCGACTTCTATATTTCGGTATTTAAGGATACCGGTCGGGGCACCCTTGCCCGCTATCCGTCGGGTATGGCGCCTGACCGAGAAGGTAACGTCATGTTCTCCGACTTCCGTCTACAAAACCAATGGTTTGCGGCAATGGACAGCGCTCGGGAACACGGGTACGCATTTAATGAGGCCGTCTCGTTGATGGTGAATTGTGAAACGCAGGAGGAGATCGACTACCTTTGGGAAAAGCTATCGGCCGTACCCGATGCGGAGCAATGCGGCTGGTTGAAAGACAGGTTCGGCTTATCCTGGCAAATATCGCCCGCCATCCTCGAGGAGATGATGCAAGACCCGGACCCGGAAAAGGTAGCCCGGGTAACCAGGGCCTTTATGCAAATGAAAAAGTTTGATATCGAACAACTAAAGAACGCTTACCATGGGTAAGCCCATACGTTATCTTTCCCAGAAAAACGGTGGCTGGATGCCCAGTGCCCGGAGATACACGTAGCCTTGCGCCCGATGATGGATTTCGTTATCAATAAAATACAGGATGTTGTCGATAATCGGGAAGTTGAATTGCCCGAAGAGATTGAATGTTTCATGAAAATCCCCCTCCGGAATCCGGTTGAATAGTACTTCGATTTGGGGCGTATCCTCGTCCCATTTCTGTAATAGCGCGTTTTTTGTGACAATCCCTTCCAGTCCGCTTTCGGTATAGCCTTCCTCAGCGCGATCAACAATACCTTGCAGCCCCGGCACGGCAATGGACAACAGTTCTTTGGCCAAATCGCCGAAAGGACGCATGCCGCCAACTGAAAATGTGAAAAAATCCTTTTCGGGAAAAAGCTCGATAACCCGCCGGGTTAATGCACGGTGCCCTTGCCAATGTTTCAACAACTCGTCTTTGGTGATGATGCTCATGATAATGGATAATTGATAGTGAATAATTATTTAATGTTCACTGCAAAGAAACGGGGCGTTGTTGACAGCCTTTTGTCAATAGGGAAAACCAAACAAAAATTTGTATTATTGCGTGACTTCTATACGACGTGGATAGCTAACAGCTTTAATCTGATGTCCAATGACGTTAGTCTAATGTATCAAAGAAAAATGACCGCATACAACGAAGATAGCATACGTTCACTCGATTGGAAAGAGCATATCCGGCTTCGGCCAGGGATGTATATTGGCAAGCTGGGCGACGGCTCAGCGTACGACGACGGTATCTATGTATTGCTTAAAGAAGTAGTGGATAACTCCATCGATGAGTTCGTGATGGGCGCCGGTAGGACCATCGACATCAGCATGAGCGAGCAGAAGATTGCCGTGCGAGATTACGGTCGGGGCATCCCGATCGGCTCGGTTGTCGACGTGGTGTCAAAAATCAATACCGGAGGCAAATACGACAGCAAAGCCTTCCAAAAATCGGTCGGCCTTAACGGTGTCGGCACGAAGGCGGTCAACGCACTTTCCACCTCGTTTACGGTACAGTCGTACCGCGATGGAAAGACACGGATTGCCGAGTTCAGCAAAGGCGAATTGGTAAGGGATGAAGAAAAGACCACCACCCAGCGAAATGGGACGGCCGTAACATTTTATCCCGACGACAGCATTTTCAAAAACTACCATTACCGCGCGGAGTTCGTGGAAAACATGATCTGGAATTATGTCTTCCTCAACTCGGGGTTGACGATTAATTTCAACGGTCAGAAATTTGTGTCCGAAAACGGACTTAAAGACCTGCTTGAACGGAATATCGATGCGGAGTCTATGCGCTACCCCATCATCCACCTCAAAGGGGACGACATCGAAATTGCGATTACCCACGGCCAGCAGTATGGCGAAGAATATTACTCGTTTGTAAACGGCCAACATACCACGCAGGGCGGCACACACCAAGCGGCTTTCCGCGAAGCGGTAGTGAAGACCGTGCGCGAGTTTTACAAGAAAGATTACGACGCCTCCGATATCCGGGCGTCCATCATCGGGGCCGTTGCCATCAAGGTGCAGGAGCCCGTATTCGAATCGCAAACGAAAACCAAACTGGGCTCACAGAGCGTCGGCCCCGAAGGCCCGACCGTACGCACGTTTATCAATGACTTTATCAAAAAGGCCCTCGACGACTACCTGCATAAGCACAGTGAAACGGCCGATGCATTGCTGAAACGGATTATGCAGTCGGAACGGGAGCGGAAAGATATCGCCGGCATCAAAAAGCTCGCCAATGAGCGTGCAAAGAAAGCGTCATTACACAACCGCAAACTGCGCGATTGCAAAGTGCACTACGGAGACAAGCATGAATTAGCCCAAGAGACGACCTTATTCATCACCGAGGGCGATTCGGCGAGCGGATCTATCACCAAATCGCGCAATGTGCAGACGCAAGCCGTATTCAGCCTGAAGGGCAAGCCGCTCAATGCATTCGGCCTCACCAAGAAAGTGGTGTATGAGAATGAGGAATTCAACCTCCTGCAACACGCGCTCAATATCGAAGACGGGCTGGATGGGCTCCGTTATAACCACATTGTCATTGCTACCGACGCCGACGTGGATGGCATGCACATCCGCCTGCTGCTGATGACCTTCTTCCTCCAGTTTTTTCCCGATTTGGTAAAAGCTGGCCATGTATCTATTTTGCAAACACCGCTATTCCGCGTGCGCAATAAAAAAGAAACCATCTATTGCTACAGCGATGAAGAACGCCAGCGAGCCATCATGAAATTAGGCGGCAAGCCTGAAATAACGCGTTTTAAAGGACTGGGCGAGATATCACCGGAAGAATTTGGATTATTTATAGGGGAAGACATGCGGCTGGACCCTGTCATTCTATTAAAAGAACTAAAAATAAAGCAACTGCTGGAATACTATATGGGTAAAAATACGCCCGACAGGCAAAAACACATCGTCAACAACCTCCGTGTGGAAGTGGATATTGCTGAAGAATCGAAAACCGAAGAATTGGTGGCGTAATAGATCATGATAAACCAAACCCTTATTCTCATCCAGTGCCGCGATGCCGTGGGACTGGTTGGCCGGATTGCCAATACGGTAGCGCGCCATGCCTTGAACATCGTTACCATGCGCGAATATGTGGATGAAGCCGCCGAGCGCTTCTATGTACGAATTGTCTGCGCAGGTAAAGCGGAAGATAACGAGTTGCTTACCGCCGACCTCATCGATGCTTTACCAATAGGAGCCAAGGTAATCGTAAATCCACCACAACAAAAACGGCTGGCCATATTGGTTACCAAAGAACACCATTGCCTTGGCGACATCATCGTCCGTTATTTTTTCAACACGCTGGGGGCCGAAGTCTGCTGCGTAGTGGGCAATTACGACGAGTTGAGCGCATTCACGCAACGATTCAACATCCCGTTTTACCACGTAACCCATGAAGGGAAATCGAAAGCTGAATTTGAATCGGAAATTGCACACCTGCTGGATTCCCACCAACCGGATTACCTCGTGCTGGCCAAATTCATGCGGATACTCTCGACCGATTTCGTAGATCGTTATACAGGGCGGATCATCAACATCCACCATTCGTTCCTTCCGGCGTTCATTGGAGCTAGCCCGTACAAACAAGCCTACGAGCGGGGGGTTAAACTGATTGGCGCTACGGCCCACTTCGTGACCAGCGATCTTGACCAAGGTCCCATCATCGCGCAGGATATCCGCCCGGTAAACCATAGCTATACCGTGAAGGACATGGTACGCGCCGGCAAGGAAGTCGAGAAATCGGTATTGAGTAAGGCGCTACGGCTGGTCATCGAAGACCGGGTCATCATTACCGGGAATAAGACGGTGGTGTTTGAGTAACGAAATCTTCCCGCATCGGTGTAAACGAATCGATGAGTACACCTGGTTCGACACAGCGGCAGCTGTGCGTGCTTTTCGAAGGGATGATGCATGTATCGCCCTGAACCATAACCTCTGTGCGTTCGCCGATGGCGTATTCAAACACGCCTGACTCGACATAGCTGATCTGCGTGTGGGGGTGCTGATGGGCCTTACCAATGCTTCCGGCTTCAAACCGTACCTTTACCACCATCAGGTCGTGGTTGTACGACATGATTTTGCGACTCACCCCCTCGCCGAGGTCTTCCCAATCGCATTCCTTGTCGGCGTTAAACAATACCATATCTCATTTAGCCTAATTTCAGAAACTTTCCGAACACCCCCAACGGCAGTTTGCTACCCGCCGTCGCTTGCAGGTACAATTCGCCGGTTTCGAGGTTTTGTACTTCCGGCAATGCCGCCTTAATAAGGTTTTCGACAATCACTGACGAGAAACCCAACGAATAGGTATTCAAAATCAGAAAGTGCTCTTGGGGATCGAGCAGTTGGACCACGTCACGCATCATTTCTGCAATGTGGTCTTCCAGTTTCCATTTCTCACCCTTCGGTCCATGCCCATAAGCTGGCGGATCGAGGATGATGCCGTGGTACTTGTTGCCCCGCTTCAGCTCGCGCTTCACGAACTTAAGCGCATCCTCCACCACCCAGCGGGTATCCGAAAGGCCCGACAGCTCCTGGTTTTCGTTGGCCCACGTAACGACCTGTTTAATGGAGTCTACGTGTGTGGTATCCGCGCCAGCGGCACGTGCAACGAGCGAAGACCCACCGGTATAGGCAAAAAGATTGAGCACCTTAGGCCGCGGCGTACGAAATGTTTTGACCGCCCTTGAAATATAATCCCAATTGACCGCCTGCTCGGGAAAAACACCCACATGTTTGAAGGATGTGAGGCCAAGGCGTAACTTAATGG
>CAZTJY010000068.1:0-22171 GCA_964613725.1 uncultured Parapedobacter sp.
TTCCTTTCTGACATCCGGGAGATTCGGAAGAAAACCGGGAAGCATGATCTCTTCTTCGTTATAAACCCGTGAGGGTCTTTCAGCACCGTTTTTTAGCGGTTCGTCGGGATTGAAAAACGGGCGATGGGGGTCGTCGGAATTAACCATCAAATAAAACGGTTTGCCCGATGCCTTGCAGGATTCCAAGAACTCCATCGTCTTTGCATAATACCGGTCGGGGCTCCGTCCCCAACCAAGTTCCTTCTGGGATACCGCAAAATCCCATTGAAAGGAATCTTTGGGTGTCGAATGGTCGACCTTACTCAAAACGCCAACCCGGTACCCCTCCGGTTTAACCAACTCCATCAACAGTGGGATGCGGTTATCGTTCATCTTGACAAAACCGGAGACACCGCTGTTGTGTCCATACATGCCGGTCGCTAATATTGCTCTACTTGGCACACATATGGAGTTATTAACATATGCATGCTGGAAAACGATGCCCTCCCGGGCAAACCGGTCGATATTAGGGGAGATATCCGGAACATTCGAGCCATAGCAACCCAACGAATTCCGATCAAGGTCGTCGGCAACAAACACCAATATGTTCAACGGTCCCTCCTGGCTTATCGCCTTTGCGGCCAGTCCCAGTATCCCATACAATGATAAGATGGCAACCAAGCCTTTCATAATCAACATCCAACTTTTTTTTTAAACTTCCCGTACTATTTTGTGAGTTCCCGGCCGATCATTTTACTCTGGTGGAAGTGGTATGGTTAATAATCTCATAAAGCCTTTCCCTCAGCCCGTTGGCAACATCCCGGTGCTCACGGATTATATTTTTTGCCTGGGATCTGTCGCTTCCTAAATTATACAATTGCTGTTCGGGCGCACCGGCAACCAGCTTTCCGTCTCGGACGTCACTATTTGCCTGGCCTGCAAAGCGCAGCGCGGGTGGTCCCCCAAAGCCATGGTCTCCAACATTCTTCATTGCGAACCCTCCGCCGCCTTGCGCATTGATAAAGACCCAATCACCCGCTCTTAAAGCCATAGTTGATTTTCTCAGCGGCGCGATGACCAAGTGTTCACGAAGTTCCTTTTCAGTGTCTCCAAGCAGGACCGGCAAAAGGTTGAAGCTGTCTGGCGCGTCATTATCCTTTAACTCATATCCAATCAACGCGGCGAGTGAGTGAAATATATCGACATTGCCAATAAGTTGATCAGATTGGGATCCGGATTTTATTCGCTCCGGCCAGCGGACAATCATCGGAACGCGATGTCCGCCCTCCCAGGCGTCAAATTTGAAGCCAAGTAAATCACCATTCAACTGATGGCCTGCACTTATGGCATCCTGCCCGCCTCGATTTATCATTCCGCCATTGTCACTGGTGAAAACAATCAGCGTGTTCTGCGCAAGGCCTTCATCTTCCAGCACATCCATGATTTCCCCAACGATCCAATCCAACTCATGGATGAAATCACCGTATCGACCGCTTTCGCTACTCCCCTGGAACCGGGGATGGGGTGTAAAGGGGTGGTGGATGTTCGTCGTCGGGAAATAAAGGAAAAAAGGGCGGTCGCTATTGTCCTTGATCCAACCCACGGCCTTTTCAGTAAGGGTGGTGCCAACCCATTCATCGTTGAACAGCCTGTGAGCGACGGTTGCACCACCGATTTTTTCTATATTCATTTTCTCATCGAAAACCATGGTTTCCGCACGTTCACCATACACAAAGGGATCTTTCGGATCGAAGCCCAAAACACCATGGTTTTCTACATAAACAAACGGAGGGTGGCTATTTACCGTTGGAATGCCAAAATAATAGTCAAAGCCTAATTCCAACGGTCCGGGTTTCAACTTTCCGTTCCAATTTGGCTCGTGGATGCCAAAACCCAAATGCCATTTGCCAATCACGGCCGTCGCGTACCCGCTGTTTTTCATCATACCGGCCAATGTCAACTTACCGGTATCGATCAATAGCCCTTGCTTGTCGAACACCGGGTTGAACAAATTAACCCGAAACGGATATTCGCCGGTCAGCAATGCGTACCTGGAGGGTGTACAAACGGACGAAACGGTATGCATGTCGGTGAACATACGTCCCTGACTGGCCAAGCGATCAATATTCGGGGTTTTTACCTTTGTGGCACCATAACAACCTAGGTCTCCAAAACCGATGTCATCCGCATATATCAAGATGACATTTGGACGAACGTCGTTCCCATTTACACGGACAAAGAAAACCATAAGGAATACCAACACCAGTTCTGTTATGACAATTGATTTCGACAGGGTGACCATGGACTTATTTGCTTTTCGTTTTAAATTTTGCTTATGCATTCGCTTTTGCTTATGTTGGTTAAATTGGAAGCGACGAACTGTTTTTCCTGTGTCATCTAACTGCACCTAAGACACGAGTTTCGGCTACCGCTTTCTATAGAGACCCCTAGCAACCAGAAAAGGAGTAATCGGGTTAGAAAAAAGTTTAGCGAGCAATAGCCTGGTGCAGTATAATAATGTCAATTGCCATACGACAATGCGCTCATGTAGTACGACAACGCGCTCATGTTGGGGTAGTATCCCGCCAAGTGTGTAGAGTGTGATTGGCCCACTTTTGGGAAAAACAAAGGCCGTCTCAAAGTAAATTTAAGACGGCCCTTCTACCCTTAGAAAAAACTACCAATCGTAGTCGTGCTGAATCAAAGTTCCATTAGATTTATCGATTTCTATCTGCGGTATTGGCAACACATCGTGCTTTCCATCCACGTACTTAAAGAAATTCCCACCCCATTGCGGGTTAATTTGAGTATTATTCTGCCACCGTTTTGGTGATCGTAAGAATTCGCCTGCAATCCCCCACCTACGCAAGTCGTAACCCGTCTTGCCTTCAAAACACAGTTCAACACGACGCTCATGACGAATCGCTTCAAAAACTTCAGCCTTCGTAAGGTCTTCGGGCAGCGAAGGCATGTCTACGGACGGACGGGATCTTACGATATTGATGTGTTTGACTGCATTGGGTACATCGCCTAATTCATTCAATACTTCGGCATACAGCAGCAACACCTCTGCATACCGATAAATAGCGAAGTTGGCTGAAGTATGATGCGGGTATGATTGTTCGATTTCCACACCGTTTGCTCCAGTAATGGTCCATTTTCTCGTGGCGAAGCCGGTACCGTTCACCACGTCCTGAAAAATCTTCCCTTCGAATTCGTCTCCCAACCGAAATATGGACATTCCCAACCTTGGGTCTTCTTTCGGATTCGTTTCGAATTCGTCGACAATATCCTGTGTGGGACGCCTCCATCCCCATCCACCACCCGGGACGAACCCCTCTCCATTTGGCGCACTCTGTACAGTAGAGAAGTTACCAATGCTTCTACCCGTATTAGCTTTATATTGCACTTCGAATATAGACTCTACGGTATTTTCCGTAGTTCCATCGAACAGTGCTGCATACGAATCAATCAATCCATATCGCCCTGAATTCACGATATCGGCTAATTGCGTCTCTGCTTCAGGCCAGCGTTTTTGCCACATATACAATTCTGCCAACGTGGTTTTCGCCGCCGCCGAAGTGATGCGCCCTATATTGGAATCGTCGTATACATCCGGCAACGTTTCTGCAATGGTCAAGTCTTTTTCCGCCTGATCAAACAAGTCTTGCCTAGAAGATTTTGGGATGTACAGGTCATCTGCGCCTAAGGTGGTGGTCACAAGAGGCGCATCACCAAATAACTTGGCCAGCCTGAACATCCACCAGCCACGAAAGAAATGGGCTTCCTTAATCAATCGGCTTTTCAACCCCTCATCCATGGAAATTTCCGGAATTTTTTCAATAGCTTTGTTAGCCCGGTAAATTCCTTGGTAAATATTATCCCATTCCGCCCGGATGTTGTTGTTAGCTGGCGTGTGGGTTGATTGCTGGAGCTGTTGCCAGGAAACGATATCTGCGTGCGGCTCCATGTCAGAGCTCAGGATATCACCCCACATTTCCAAACCGGATACCATCCACCCATTATCACCTACCCACAGGATCAATGAATGGTAACAAGCAATGATAGCGGCATCAGCGTCTTCAGCTGTCTGGTAAAAATTATCTTCCGTTACCGAACCTATCGGTTGCAAATCCAATCGCTTATCGCAAGCCCCGTTCAAGACCGTTAAGAACAAGGGCAATAAAAAGAACTTTCTCATAATATAGTAATTCGGTGATTAATATTAAAACCCAATGTTGATTCCGAAAAAAACGGACCGTGGAATGGGATAAATGTTGGTGCCCAATTCGGGGTCATAGCCGGGCCATTTAGTGAATGTTGCCAAATTTTGCGCTGCGGCATATATCCGGAACTTTCTAAGACCAATGTTATTGATGATTGCTGATCCTAAATCATACCCGAGTTGAACGTTTTGGATTCTGACATAGTCGCGACTACGCAACCAAAAACTCGAGAACCTGGAGTTAGAGTTGGGGTCACCCCCTACCAACCGTGGCACCCAATTGCTTGTTCCTGCGCCCACCCAACGGTTGTCGTACATGGCACTGGTTTGCTCGGCGCCACGGGTAATAGCAAAACCCGGACTGCTAATAGGTCCATCCCATCGAAACACGCCGTTCAAAGATACGGCTAGGTCAAATTTCTTGTACTGTATGCCGCCATTGAAGCCGAAAGTATACTTAGGTAGTGTATGTCCAATATAGGTACGATCTCGGTCGTCTATAATATTATTGCCGTCTAAATCCCTAAACCTGATATCACCGGGCTGGGCATTAGGTTGGGTGGGAGCACTTGCCACCTCTTCTGCGGTTTGGAAAATTCCATCATGGATATATCCAAAGAACTCGTTCATTTCATACCCCTGTTCTATCCTTGATTGGGCAAAGACGATTTCAGCACCTTTATTTAGCTTAGTCACCTTGTTATCGTTAATAGACAGGTTAAACCCCACATTATAGGAAAAGTCTTTGTCCATATTGCCATCGATGTAGTTCAAGGTCAACTCGAATCCTTTATTACGGAGGCTGGCTGCGTTTTGGTAGGGATTTCCCTCCAATCCGGACAAAGTAGGTAAAGGTACTTGGACAAGGATGTCAGTCGTGTTCCTGATATAATAGTCCAAAATGACCCCCAATTTACTTTCGAACATATTCACCTCTAACCCCGCGTTCGTCGTACTGCCTCGCTCCCAGCGAATGTTCGGATTGGCGAAGCTGGTCGGTATAGCGCCTTGATGAACGTTCTGGGCTAAACCTAAACTATAATACAGAGAGGAATTGACAATGGATTGGTATGGATAAAGACCAATGTCTTGATTGCCCAGTACCCCGTATCCGCCCCTCAATTTCACGAAATTGATGGCTCTTAGTTGATCTTTCATAAAATCCTCTTCTGACAACACCCACCCCAGAGAGAAAGACGGGAAATAGCCGGTACGGTTAATTGATGCAATGCGCGAAGTTTGGTCGATCCGTAAACTGGAGGTAAAAAGGTATCGGTTAGCATACGAATAATTCACCCTTCCCAGATAAGACTGGAGTGCCCATTCGGTATAGTTGCCCCGTGCCCGGTCATTGGAAGTGCCGGCATCCAAAACTTGCAGGTAGCTATCATTGCGGGGAAATCCGTCCCTGTATGCATTCACGAACTCGTATTTTTCGTATTGAAATGTATATCCCGCCATAGCGTCGAAGTGATGTTCACCAAAAGTATTGACGTAAGAGAAAATATTATCAATCAAAAAGTTTTTGTTACTATTCTGGTTTTTATCCAAAAACGCGCTACCATTCATGTTACCTAAACCGAAATTGTAGGCAGGAGTAAAGTATTTTCCATCAAAATTATTGTACTCTAAACCCAAATTCGTCCGAAATTTAAATCCTTGAAAAAGTTCATATTCTGCAAATAGATTTCCCAACGCTCGTAAACGGATTTCCTTATTATGTCGTTCATACGCATTGACCAAAGGCTGGGTCATCGTGGTAGGCTGGCCAACCCGGTCTGCGATACCATAACTACCATCTTCATTATAGGGAACCACATTAGGTGCATAAATTAGTGCGGAGCTAATCGCCCCCTGCGGATTACCTTGATTGGTTTCCCCATAGCTAAGCCCTAAACTGCTTCCTAACTTAAGCCGATCGATAGGCTGGATATCATTATTAATCCGAAAATTTACCCTGTCAAACTCCGAATTGACAACCGTACCCGTACCTTTAAAATAGCTCGTTGTAAGTGCATACTGATTTTTATCAGCACCTCCGGTGAACGAAATGGAATGGTTATGCTTTGCAGCGCTTCTGAAAATCTGGTCCTGCCAATTGGTACCCTTTCCGAATGAACCCGGATTATCATATGGTGCATCCTTGCCTTGATTGACGTAATAGTCGTTTACCATCTCAGCATAAGTCGTTGCATCAACCACGTCAATCTGATTGACTACCTGATCAACACCGTAATAACTTTGTACATCAACCGACGAGACGCCTGCTTTTCCTCGCTTCGTACTGACCATTACCACACCATTGGCCCCCCTAGATCCATAAATGGCCGCAGACGAGGCATCCTTCAAAATCGTGATGTCTTCAATATTGCTGGGGTCAATATCTGCCAATCCCATACTGGTAATCACCCCGTCCACGACGACCAATGGGTTCGCGTTCGCACCAAATGTACCCGTACCTCTTATTCTAATAGAAACATCGGCATTAGGTGCACCACTGGTCTGGGTGATTTGTAAACCCGCTATTTTACCCTGCAGGCCGTGCCCAACGGTGGGGACAGCATTATTCTGAATTTTCGATCCCGATATAACACCCACAGCACCTGTGAGGTCCTTCTTTCGGACAGTACCATACCCCACCACGACCACTTCGTCCAAATCGCTTACCTGTTCTTCCAATACGACGTCCAAAATCTGTTGGTCCGTCACCGCTATCTCACGACTTATATACCCTACCGCTGAGAAAAGAAGATCCGTTTTGCCACCGCTCGACAAGGTCAGCTGATATGCTCCATCAGCACCCGAAGTGGAACCTTGTTGTGTCCCTTTGATCATTATCGTAACTCCGGGGATGGCCGCGCCCTGGGTGTTTTGGATTCTACCGCTTATAACCCGTTGTTGAACTTCGCTTTCTTCATCTTGGATACCCCTCGCCCGAACTCGGCCGTCTTTTCTGGGTTTGATAATAACGGTTTTATAATCGTTAAACAGGAATTGGTACTTCGTTTGGTCAAAGCACTTTTGTAAGACACGCTCCAATGTCTCATTTTTCACGTCCAAGCTAATGGTCCCAACACGATTCAAATCACGGCCATCGGCGATGAAATTATAGCCTGTCTGCTTAGTAAGCTGATACAATACTTGCTTCAAAGGCATGTTTTGTACGTTCAAGCTTACTTCTTGTGCTAAACCAGTGGATGCACCCGCTTGGATGAAACAAAGTAAGAAAAATACAATTAGGATTTTCATTACGATAATACGCGTCAATATTTCGCGACAAGGCGTATAAAGCGCACTGTTCAAATATTTTTTATACATTTGAATACGATTATGATGGTTAATTGTCAACAGTTAATTGATTAATCTTCCCAACCCATTGTGGTTGGGGCTGACGGAGGTGGAGCCAACACCTCCGTTATTTTTTTTGTAAACCAGGTCTATTCTTTAAAACAACATGAATCCTCCTTTCCTTTTCAATTGAATGATCATTTCTATCCACCAAAAACAAAATCTTATCGGTCATTTCAAGATTCCTTAATAAGTTCATCAGGCCTCTGTCTCGAAAATAATTTCCTTGGAAAGTCACCATATCAACACCCGGTTCACACTCGAACTCCACATCATACCATCTCGATAAACGGGCCAGAATATCCACAATACTTTCACCATCAAACATGAACAACCCGTCTTTCCACGCGGCTATCTCTAACGCATTTGCAGCTACGACTTCGATTTTCTTCTGATCGGCTGTAGACCATATTGACTGCTGCCCCGCGATCAAACCCACCGTCTGGTTACGACCGTTTTTAACCCGAACTTCGCCCTCCAGCACGGTCGTCCTTATCTTCTCTTCGTTGTAGGAGTTGATGTTGAATTGAGTTCCAACCACCTCAATCCGCTGGAAGCCGTCAGAAAGCTTCGTGAGTACGCAGAAAGGTCTTTCGGTGTCCTTTTTAACGTCAAAATAGGCTTCCCCCCAAACTTCCACATCCCTGGTATCTGAATCGAACACCTCTGGATAACGGAGCCATGATTCGGCGTTTAACGTGACAGTTGTACCATCTGACAACAAGACACGGTACTGTCCACCTCTTGGTGTGGAAACCACGTTATATCGTTTCCTACGGCCCTCATTCCCCTCTTTTTGCCGATGACCAAGGGATTCGTAAACCAACGACCCATCCGTCGCTTTGGTGATACGCAACGCATCCGTCGTTATGGTCGTACCGATTTCAATTTCATCCAGCGCTATCCGCTCGCCATCAGCCAACATCAGCGTTGCCTTGTTACCACCGGGTTGAATATCCGTATGAGTATCCATTTCCAGGCGTACCAATTCGTCGCCCGGTCCCCAGCGTTCAAACAGTCTCAAGTAGAACGCACTCACCAAAAGCACGGCCAATACGGCGGCGGCATACGGCCAGTAAATCATCACACGTGGCCTGGTACGTGCTCTACGAACAATCTTGTTAAATATCAGGTCTTGTGCATCAGGATCAAGATCTCGGTTAAGACTAACATCGGCGTAGCTCCAAACATCGCCCAATACCTCACGCAATATCGCTTTCGTTTCGGGCTTGTCTTCGGCGACAATCCGCTGTAATTCGGCCAGCTCATCAGGTGAACACTGCTCGGCTAAAAATTGGTTACAAAGATATCTGACCCTATTTCCGTTCATCCTAAACGCATATTAAAAACAACTTTAACGATGTGTTTAATAATATGACTGACAAGGATGGGGTGTCGGAGTAATCGGTCTAAAAAAAACTCAGCAAAAGAAAATTCAAGGACAAGATTCCCGCGTTCTTTAGATAATGACGTAAAAAACGCAAAGCAAGCTGCATGTGAGTTTTTACGGTGAATTTTGATAAATTCAAACGTGCGGCGGCCTGCTCATAATTCAGGCCCTCTTCCTTACAAAGTCGAAAAACCGCGCGCCGTTTGGCGGGCAGTAAATTAATGGCATGCCGTAGCGATTCATTGGTATCGTTCAACGCGAGTAATTCTTCGGTCGACTGATCTACCTTTTCTCGGATAACAGCAATTTCACCGACAATCTTGTATTCCAGTATTCGCTTGCGAAATAACTCCAGCGTGTGGTTTCGTGTAATGGTATACAGAAACGCATCGATGTTTTCAATGTGCTCTAAATTTCCGGACTCCCAAACTTTCAAGAATATGTCATGTACAATATCTTCGGACGATTCCTTAGATTTTGTGATATAATACGCGTAGCTAAAGACCTTGGAGCGATATTTTTCGTAAAATTGGCGAAATGCCCTTACGTCTTTCTGCGCAACCAATTTTAATAGCTGCCTTTTCATTATTCGTTGTTTATTATTGGTACCGACGTAGCAACGCACTTCCAAGAAAAGTTGGACATGCTGGAACAAAAAAAATCGACTATCGGCTGCTCAAATGTATAAAACATTTTTAACAATATCCTAACGTATTAGCACCCCGCATTGACTGTTTTCTGTCATAATGGTCATCAGCACACGGAAAGCTCAACCTAATGAAAATGCGAGGAGAACGACAACCACATCGTGATGTTTCGCCATATAGTCACGGAGAAACCGCAGTGCAAGCTGCATATGTGTTTTAACCGTGAGCCGGGAAAGGTTGGTCCGTTCAGCAACTTCGTCATACTTTAGCCCTTCGTGCTTGCACAGTTGAAAAATGAGGCGCCGTTTTGGCGGAAGCAACGCGATGGCTTGATCAAGGATTTCTTCGATTTCTTTTAAATTGACGGCCTGTTCTGTCGCGCTCTCGGCTTCATTCCACGTGTACTTCATTTCCGTACTGACCGCTCTTTCCAAAACATTCCTCCGCACCCATTTCAGCGTAAAGTTTCGGGTAACTACGCGGAGGAATGCTTCGAGATTAGCAATCTTTTGGGGCTCTTGATATTGCCATACTTTCAAGAAGACGTCATGTACGATATCCTCGGCCACTTCTACCGATCCGGAAATCTTCAGCGCGTAGGTGTATACCTTGGGGCGAAATTTGTCATACAGCACACCAAACGCATGCGTGTCCCGAGTACCGACCCGCTCAAGCAGCTGCTTTTCTGTTAGCTCTAACTTTTCGTTTACAGGTTTCATACGCTTCAAAGATACACAAGTGCGCTTCTGGCTATCCCCACACCGCGATATCTTCAGCCAGAACGTATAATTGGTTAATCCAAAGGTAGGCCTATTTTCGATGATAACCTAATGGAATCTTGTCCATAAAAAACTTATCATGAGTTAAGCGACACGTGCGGCGGCATCAATTATGGACAAAAAGGGGTCAAAAGGTCGTAATGGTTACATCCCTCACTTGGATTTTTGCGGCGCCCCCGCTATGGAGTTGAATAGCAATTACACCCTTTGATGGAATGGTCGGGTCTTCCTCGATGTAATCGCACGTTTTCACCCCATTGATGTAAAGTTCGTGACGGTTCCCGCGCACCCGGATGATGTAACTGTTCCAACCGCCCTTGTTGAGGACATGTTGCAATGTGCTCAAATCGCCTTTGACAAGTAATGCCCTGCGATGCTCATCATAGATGTCTCCCCAGTGCCCGTCGCCGATATCGGCTTGATAACCCACAATATCTTTACCCGCCACGAAAGAGCGGTATTGGATGCCACTGTTGATGAAACCGGTTGCTTGGTCGCCCGACAACCGGAAGAGGCACCGGAATTCGAAATCTTCGTATTCGTTCTCGGTTCGTAAATACGTGTTTTTAGGCACATCGGTCATACCGTCACCTCCTGTCAACATACCATCGGCAACAGACCAATAATGAGCATCAGCCGGATCCACCGGTTTCCAGCCATTGAGTGTTTCCCCGTCGAATAACACCGTTGTTTGTTCCTGTTTCGACGGCGTTTCGGTTTGTTGCGCATTTGTGATCCAAACACATAGCAGCACAATAGCTAAGACATTCAAGGGAAATGTTATAATTTTCGGGTTCATATCCTAATTTGTTAGACTGCAGAACAGTAATACAAATGTAACGACACGAAACGGCCCCGACCACGCTTCTGCTATCCTTTCCTAACTGTTTCTTATCCATATAACCAGCCAAACCTCAAAATTCCGCTATCCTATGCTTAACAGGGTTCCGAGAATTAAATAGCTCTGCGGGTACTTCGGCCAGTTGCGGGATATTATTCTCATAACCATCGTAACCAGAATTTTGGTTAATCACGCCTAACGTATTTGCATCGATCATGTATGGGGAATTCGCCGCAGCACAGGATATGACTGTGTTTCGCAAGTCTGACCGTTAATGGATACAACGTTGTCCCGGAAGAAATATTTCTTTTCCATCACTAAATCGTAGTAAAAAAATACGATAAACGGACCCTTTCTTATTCTGCAACCACTTCCATCGTTCCGTACATGGTTTCACCCTGCCCTGGAAATGTACAAAAAAAGGATAGCTGCCCGGTGTGGATGGCACAACGAATGTCAATTCGATGATTAGGATCTACCATTGGGGTCGCGATAACCAGGTTATGCTGCATATAGTTCGGATTACTGAAAATAATCGTCACTGTCGAACGCGCTTTCACCACGATGGACGGTTTATCATACAACAACTTACCCAATTGCGCGCGAAGTTGGATGACTTCATCCGCCGCGGTTGGCGTTCTCCCCTCAGGCACACGCTGCCCTTTGCCAGCCATAAGTTGCTGAACAAAGGGACTGTCCGATGCGAAGAGAACCATCGACACGGAATCAAGGTGCGTGGCATATTCTTTGGAAATCACTCCGTAGTGAATGCGGGCTAATAGTTCGAGCGCCTTGGCAATCCACTTGTCGTTTGCATTTTCGCTTTGATCTGCTGCACGAAAAATAGCTGTCCCTATTTCCAACGTACTCGCAGCCTCCATTAAAGCCAGGCAGGCGGCCAGTCGCACCAGTTTATTCGGGTCGTTTAACACACCTGAGGCCAGTAACGCTTCTGCAACAGCTGGTCTCGATACGGGCAACGCCTGAATGGCGGCCTTGCGCACTCCGGCGGCCTGGTGGTTCAGTTTGCAGACCATTCAGCTTGCCATTATCGCCGCTGGCCTTTAACTGCGCTGAACAAATCAGGCAGAGCAAACCGATCTTTAATAGCGCGAAAACTCCTGTATCTGCGTGGCTATTGCTTCCCCGAAGGTATCTGTTCAAAATAGAACACCCCTTTCTTATTGGCAACGACAATATCCAGGAGGCCGTCACCATTAATATCCTCAACAACATTGTTTAGCCCTACGCCCGAGTCCTCATCAATAATGTGCAACACCCATTCCGGGCGCTTTCCGGGTTCACCGCCAATATACTCCAGCCAGAAAATAGTCGGCGGGAAAGACTCTCCCGGGTCATGACCCTGATGGGCGAAATAACGCATGCCACTTACCAGATCCAGATCGCCGTCTCCGTCAATATCGGCCGTCGACAACGCATGGGTCTGCGAATAATCGCTATTGAGCTCGCGCAGTTTCCAGGTAGTCCTTCCAGCGGGATCACGCCCCTGCTCGTACCACCACATGCCGTATCGATGTGCAGCCGAACTCACGACATCGGCATAGCCATCGCCGTTCACATCCATCACATACATCTGGGCACAATCCAGCCCGAGATCGGCCGGATGGAACGCCCAATTTGGCTGCCTAGGGTCTGCTGGCGCTTCCCACCAGCCCTGTTTGATGACCACGTCGCCGCGACCGTCGCCGTTAATGTCGCCAAAACCAAGTCCGTGTGAAAAGATAGCCGTGCCGGGCATATCCCTGCCACTAATCGGGTAGCGATTCCACGTGGTATCGCCCTTTTCGGATGGACATTGGAACCAGACCATCTCTCCCGTGTTCGGATCACCGCATAAGATATCCTCACGGCCGTCGCCATCGATATCGACAAATGCGGGCGACTCATTGCTTGCAGCTTCTGCGATGACGTGTTGCTTCCAATAGCCGCCTGCTGTGCCGGGGTTTTGATACCACCACACCTGCTTGCCTGGGAAATCCACACGGATGTAATCCGTCCAGCCATCCTGGTCCACATCGATCGTGAAATTCAACATCGAGTTGCTATACCCTGTTGTACCATCAAATACCTGTTCTTCAAGGTAGATATCATGCGAACGTTTCCATTCCGGTCCTTCGAACCACTTTGCCCCGGCAATGATGTCGATGTGGCCATCTTTATTGACATCAGCCACTGCCACCCCTTCGGAAATGAATTGGTTGATCAGCGTGTGTTTCTTAAATGCGATGGTTTTTCCCGGCTCTCGCTCTTGGGTGCCCCCGCCAATACAACCGCTTGTCGCTGTGCCCAACAAACCGAGGGACAGCAGAAAAATAGATCCAACACCGTACTTAGTCATTTGATTAAATTTTTGAATCCGCTATACGCCTGGCCACGAAATCCGCCAGACCGGGCAACTTGGCATCCTTGGCCAGCTCGGTTGCCCGGTTGGCATCAACTTCCACCAACGGCTCCAACGCGTACCATACCATGAGTGGTATATTGTGGTCATCGGCATCCTCTTCATGCAAGCTGAGCCCCTTTACAATCTCCCACCGTTGTTCTGGAGCCATACGTTGCACAGCTGATGCCAAGTATAGCCGCACCAGTGCCGATGGGTCCCGCTTGGCAAGTGCCTCAAATCTACGGCGCGCATCGTCAGACACGTTATTATCTTCTGCAATCAGTTGGATTGCCCAGCTGCGCACATACTCATCGTCATGGTCCAGTAAATCCAATGCCTTTTGATCCGAAATTCCATCGGTAACATGCAGCGCCCACAGGGCACGTAACTTGCGGGTCACGTCGGGATGCTCATTGAAGATTTTCCACAAGGCGGCATGCACTTCGCCGTTGCCCCCCCTTTCTTGCAATAGGCGGCGGCTGTGCATCACATAAAACTCATTCTCGTTCAACTGGTTTTCCACCAATTCCACATCCGTCTGCTTCGAAAGATCAACCTTTACCCATTTATCTTTTTCGTGGCTAATTTTGAATATCCGTCCTAAAGTTTTGTCGTGCACATCCGGGTTCGGGCTATGGCATTGGTTCTTGTCGTACCAATCGTGCACAAATACCGACCCGCTGGGCGTAATCCTGAAGTTGATCCACTGCGACCAGAAATCATTGGTATTGATGAAATCTTTACCGTGGCTCGCCGTATAACCGGACCCGGCGCGCTTGGTAATATCCATGTTCATCCGGAAACCGTTGATGTTGTTCATGAAAATAGCATTCCTGTCGAGGCCCCAATGCTTATTGCCCAAGTAGAACATCGCGCCGGCATGGGCATGACCACCCCCGGCAGCTGCCGACCGGAAGTTTCCGGCATGCGGGCCCTGGTCGCCCAACCAATGTACGTGATCGGCTATGGTCTTGATATCGTCATAAGTATAGGGGTTGAAATGCTTCCCACCTTGGCGGTGGTATCGTGCGCCCTGAATCATGTGGAACATGTGTGGGATAACACATACCGTTGCAAATGCATGACCGTAATCGTTGAACGCCAACCCCCATGGGTTGCTCGTTCCATGCGCGAACACCTCAAATTCATGGCGCGTGGGGTGGTACCGCCACACACCCGCGTTGATGGGGGCCCGTTCGTCATCAGGCGTGCCAGGCTTCCCTACATTAGAATGGGTGAATACGCCATGGTTGCCATAAAGCCAGCCATCTGGCCCCCATACAAGCGTGTTGAGCGTTTCGTGTGTATCCTCGTAGCCCCAGCCATCGAGCAGTATCTTGGGCTCGCCAGCTGGTTTGTCTGTCGCCGCATCAATTGGGATATACATCAGGTAAGGTGCAGCACCAACCCACAGGCCACCGAATCCGATTTCGATACCGCTAACCATATTAAGCCCTTCGATAAATACCTTCCGGCTATCGAGCGTACCGTTACCGTCGGTATCTTCAAAAATCAAAATCCGGTCGTGTCCCTCCCCTTCTGGCGCACGGACGGGATACGTGTGTGCTTCGACCACCCAAAGCCGTCCACGATCGTCTTGTGTAAAGGCAATCGGACGTACGATGTCCGGCTCGGCTGCAGCCAAAGTCACCTTAAATCCTTCAGGGACATCCATCACCTTGGCTGCCTCTTCACCCGAAAGGCCCGCGTTCGGCACGATATCGCGCGGCGGGAGAATGACCACGTCATTCGGGCGCAGTTCATGGACATAGGTGGGGCGCTCCTCATGGAACTTGAAATCATCGAATGAAATGTGTGCCCAATGGTTATCGCCGATATAAGCGATTTCCGGAACCGTACCGGTCTCCTCATCCACCAACCGGATAAAAATCTCTTTCCCTTGCTGACCGCTGAGGTCGACCACCACGGGCCGGAAGGCCACGTGTGCCGGGTCTCTTTTATTATCTTCATTGATATGGCCCGATATGGAGAAAAACACCGAATCGGTAGCGGCATCCACCAGCTCCACCCGAAGGCCGGCGAGCGCACCGCCCGTCACTTTAAACGATGCCCATGGATGGGTAACTTCAAATGTTGCCGAGGTAAGGGTACCCGTGGCCTGGTAGTTCAACGTACCACCGCTGCTCACGTAGTAGTCGCCCGACTGCTTCAGCACCACACTATCGGGGTACCACGGCGCCGGATTGAACGTGACAGCCTGCGGCCCAAAGGCATTGCCGGTAGCTTTCCAGTCGGCCAAGGTGCCGCGTTCAAACCCAAAATTCAGTGGGCGCCCGTCTTTGCGGGGCGATACGCCCCAGTTATCACTAACGGGTGTCTCGAAGTTCTCGACGATCCGGAAATGTCCGCGCATCACCTGTTCGTGGCCCGGAAGCGTACAATAATACTCGTCGTCCGTTTCGGCGATGAATACGACACTGGTCGTATCGCCCTCTTCCAGCATCGTTTCACTCTTCACGCCATACGTTTCCAATAGGATGTCGTGCGCCATCAATTCGCCATTGACCAACGAAATCTTCACCCGCTCACCCTTCTTTGCTCGGAGAACGGGGTTTCGCTGGCCGTCGATGTCGCCACCAACCCCAGTGTAACCAATCATCTTGGCATTCAAAACATACTCACGGTCAATTTGGGAGGAATCCGAATCGGACTCGCCCGCGCACGAAGCGAAAATAACTGCTCCTATCAAGCAGCATCCAAAAAAAGGAATTGATAAGCGAAATCGCATGGTAATAACGATTATAGTATAATTAATGTTTGTTGTCGTATCGTTTGCATTTCCCGGCTATCTATCCCCGGATATTATCAAAATTCGGTAATTGTCACATCGCGATATTGGACCTTTGCCGCACCGCCACTATGGAGCTGAATTGCGATAACACCTTTTGAAGGGATGTTCGGGTCAGTTTCGATATAATCGCAGGTCTTCACCCCGTTGATATATAGCTCATGACGGTTGCCTTTAACGCGGACAATGTAACTGTTCCATCCATCTGTATCAAGGATATGGGTCAACGTCCGTAAATCGCCCGCCACCAGTAATGCCCGACGATGCTCGTCATAAATATCACCCCAATGGCCGTTGCCGATATCTGCTTGGTAACCCACGATATCACCGTTCTCGATATACGATCGGTACTGGATACCGCTATTGATGAATCCCGTCGAGTGATCGCCCGTGAGGCGGAACAGGCATCGGAACTCAAAATCCTCATATTCCCGTTCAGTCCGCAAATAGGTGTTTTTTGGAATCAACGTCTGCCCGTCACCACCCGTGATGCAGCTATCCGCAACCGTCCAAAAATGGCTATCCGCCGGGTCCACGGGCTGCCATCCCGTTAACGTGGCGCCATCAAACAGTACAACGGGCTGCCTCGGTTGATCGGTCGTTTCACCGGTCTGCGCCTTTGCCACGGAAAAACAGAGCAATGCAACAGCCGTTGCCGTACAAACATATAGAACGTTCATCTATGGTATACTTTAGGATATAATAAAACCAATGAGAACAAAGATACCCCCTTCAATTGGTCACAACTACGCATCTGCTATCTTATCCTACCTGTTTTTTGCCCATAATTAGTTGTCTATCGGACACTAACTCACGGAATTAAATAGAAAGGTCTGATACGCTGCTACGTATCAGACCTTTCGCAATAGATATGTGCCCTTTCTACGCCTTCGGGGCAGCGTTTTGTGCTTTGGAAGCGTCAAGCGCAATGGCCGACTTATCGAAACGTATTTTGACACCACCGCCCACGTCGACCAGGAAGGTCGTTTCGGAAACTTCGACGATACGTCCGTGGATACCCGCAGATGTTACGACGCGATCATTTTCTTTCAGTTCTTCGATATACTTTTTGTGGTCTTTGGCCTTTTTCATCTGCGGCCTAATCATGAAGAAGTAAAAAACCACGATAATAAGGATCATGGGCAGGAATCCCATGATCCCACCGGCTCCGCCGGAACCTCCGGCTTGCAATAAAATTGTTGATGTAATCATTTTTGTCTATTGTTTTCTTTTTGTTTGTCTACTTTATTTACTTATTGGCCTTTTAGCCTCACCGTTCGCCTCCCATCAGTCAACAGTCAATTATCAACTGCTCACTTCTTTACTTCGCCCCGGAGGTGCAACAAGGTATTTTTGCTGGCCGCGTTTGAGGTTATGGTTATCACCTTATGCTGCTTCCCCACTTGCCCTGCACTGTTGAAAACAACCTTTACCAAGCCTTGATCGCCTGGGGCGATTGGGTTTTTCGAATACTCGGGTGTCGTACAGCCACACGATGCCTGTACGTTGGAAATGATCAGTGGTGAGCTACCCGTATTGGTAAACGTAAATTCGTGCTCCACTTTCTCCCCTTCTTTCACCGTGCCGAAATCGTAGCTATCGGCGGTCACTTCCATCACGGCGTCGCTCGAATCGGCCCCAGGAATGATCGTTTGCCCAACAGGCTGTTTGCCAACCTGCTCCATGGGTATGTCGGCCGCTTCCGCTTCTTCCCCTTGGTTTTTACCGTTGTTGCATGAGGCGGACAGCACCACGCTTACAAGAAATAAAGGTATCCATTTCATGTTGCTCAATTTTATAGTTGATGATACATACATTTTTCTACTGCATAAGCCCCCTGCCCGATTTCCGTATCCGCCCCACCGCTTCCAGCTCGTTCAAGATTTTATCCAATACGCCATTAATGAATGTATTGCTCCGCGCCGTACTGAACACTTTTGATATCTCAATGTACTCATTGATGGTCACTTTTACAGGGATGGTTGGGAAATTGAGCAATTCACAAATGGCCATTCGCATCAAGAGGTTATCCAGCAAGGCAATCCGGTCCGATTCCCAATTTTTGGTCTTCGCGGCGATCAACTGCTGGTATTCATCCGCATAACGGATGGAATGGGTGAACAAATCAATGATGAAAGGCCGATCCTCTTCCCAATTGGGGGTTAAATCTGCCAGCTGGTTTTGCCCCGGCACCTCGCTTGTGAAATTCTTGAGTGTTTTGGCAACCATGGCTTGCAACACCTCCTTATCTACCTGCCAATTGATAAATTTTTCTTCAAAGGCTTGCTCGATCGAAGGCGCTTTGAGGATAATTTTGCGGAAAATATGCTTGATAATTTCCTTCTCAGCAACGAGAGATCGGTCTTCCTGGTTCAAGTAGGCCGTATATGCTTCCGTATCCTTTAGTTGGATAAACACCGAGCGTACGATCTCGGGATCGAAGTGCCACGATACCTTGTAACGCTTTACCGCATCCTTATACTGCTCGTTATACCGAAGGAGCTCGATGAACGTGTTCGTGTACAACCGCATATTGGGCGCCAGATCCGCTGCCGATGGAAGGAATTTATTAGCCCGCTCGTCTGCGTCTATCCGAACATAGTCAGACACTTCATCCAAGAGATTCAGCGCCCAAATATACATTTCATATACCTGATCTACGCTCTTGAGTAACGCCTTCTCAAACGTGGTGACCCGCTTATCCTCCGATAGTTGGTACGCATACAGCGTCTGTAATACTTTAACCCGCAGGTGCCTTCTGTTTAACATATTGATGTAAAGAACGATTCGATAAAAATACCGATCTTGTTTTATTTTATCACTTAATTTTACGCATATCAGCTATCCGTGCCTCAGCAAGCTGATTGGCGGCCTCATAAGGGGCTACGTGTTCAGTGATCGATTTACGCAATACAGATCGTGTGGCTTCGTAGATTGTTTCAGTAAGTGCCGCGGTACGCGAAACACCGTAGCCGGCAATTTCAGAATAACAGCTAATCAATCCACCGGCGTTGATGAGGTAGTCTGGCGCATAGAGGATGTCTTTATCCATCAGTAATTTCGCGTCATCTGCCTCATTACGCAATTGATTGTTCGCAGAACCTGCGATAATCCGGCACCTCATTTTCGCAATCGTCTCTTTATTCACCGTGCCGCCCAATGCACAGGGTGCATATACATCCACGTCCAATTCGTAGATATTGTTGTTGGCCACGGGTACCGCCTTATATTTATTCGCCACTTCCACCATACGCTCCTCCACGATGTCGCTCACATAGACCTTGGCATTCTCCTCGCGCAGCAACGCAATCAACAACTCCCCCACATTCCCGGCTCCCTGTACCGCAACGGTGCGGCCAGCGAGGCTATCGTTGCCATAGCGCTCCTTCAGTGCCGCCTTGATGCCGTAATACACGCCTTTCGCGGTATATGGGGCCGAGTCGCCACTCCCACCAAGTGATTTGGGCAAACCAGCGACATATTCGGTTTCCATCCGGATGAACTCCATATCTTTCGGGGAAGTGCCGATATCGAGGGATGCGATGAACGTTCCGCCCAATTCTTCCACAAACTGCCCAAACCGGCGGAGCAGCACCTCGCTCTTTTCGGTTCGATGATCGCCGATTATCGCGGCATTGCCTCCGCCTAGGTTCACGCCCGCCACAGCGGCTTTGTAGGTCATCCCGCGCGATAGCCGCAGCACATCGTCAATGGCTTCATCGGTATGCTGGTAAGGCAACATCCTGACGCCGCCTATTGCCGGGCCGAGCGTCGTGTCGTGTATGGCAATAATCGCTTGCAGCCCCACAGCCTCGTCATGACAGAAAACAAGTTTCTGATGGCCAAATTTCGCCATTAACTTAAAGGATGAATTATCTTTGGTAGGTACGGACATAAAAATAGCGATAAGCCGTTACGTAATCTGCAATATCGGGGCAAACTTAGCAAAAAAATTATGCATATAATCAACCCCACGAAACATTTCGTATTTTTGCTTCCTATTCGATATGAAAGATCTCGCACACCTCAATAAGTACTTTTACAAATACCGCTGGCAGATGATCCCCGGTGTCATCTTTGTTATCGTATCCAACTATTTCGGGGTACTCCCCGCCCAGGTTATCCGCATTGCCTTCGATTTGGTCAAGGAAAACATCAGTATCTACCGGCTTTTCGATGGTTTTGAGCGTCAGCAGCTGGTTTATGAGATTTTCGGCTATAGCCTTTTACTGTTCGGAGCCGTGGTACTTGCACTGGCCCTCCTCCGCGGTATTTTCCTGTTTTTGATGCGTCAGACCATCATCCTTACGTCCAGGCACATCGAGTATGACCTCAAGAATGAGATATACGACCATTACCAACAACTGGATATGGCATTCTACCGCCGGAACAATACGGGCGATCTGATGAACCGGGTAACGGAGGATGTAAACCGGGTGCGCTCCTACCTCGGACCGGCCATCATGTATTCCATCAATACCGTGGTGCTGTCCGTGATGGTGATCGCTGCCATGATCAGCGTAAACCCAACGCTGGCATTGTATGCACTAATGCCCATCCCTGTATTATCTGCCATCCTGTTGGTGGTCAACAAAATCATTAACCGGCGAAGCGAACGCATCCAGCAGCAGTTGTCGACACTGTCATCGTTTGTCCAAGAGACCTTTTCAGGTGTGCGGGTGATAAAAACCTACAACCGCGAAGCGGACAAGATGGACCGCTTTGCTGAGGAGAGCAATACCTATCGGGATACCTCGCTGGCCCTGGTGAAAACCGAGGCCATCTTTTTTCCCCTTATCCTGCTATTGATCGGCCTGAGTACGGTCATCACGGTCTACGTGGGCGGATTGGAAGTGGCCAAGGGCACCATTACCTCGGGCAACATCGCGGAATTTATCATCTATGTGAACCAACTTACTTTCCCCGCTATGGCGTTGGCCTGGGTCACATCGCTCATCCAACGGGCAGCAGCTTCGCAGAAGCGCATCAATGAATTCCTCCGCACACAGCCCGAAATCCGATCGGCCGCAACCGGCACATTCGACGCCGCTGGCCACATCCAGTTCGAAAACGTCAGTTTCACCTACCCCGATACAGGTATACAGGCCCTCGACAATGTATCATTTGAAGTGAAACCCGGCGAGGTCCTCGCCATCATCGGCAAGAGCGGATCGGGCAAGTCCACGTTAGCCAACCTCCTGATGCGGATGTACGATGCGGATGCAGGGGCAATCCGGGTCGATGGATACGACATCCGGCAGTTGCCGCTACAAGCTTACCGCAACGAAATCGGCTTTGTTCCGCAAGACGTATTCCTTTTTTCCGACACCATCAGCAACAATATTGCGTTCGGCCTCGACACGGCCGATCCCCGAGCAGTGGAGGATGCCGCTCGGCAAGCCGCGGTATACCATAACATCGTCGCGTTCGAAAACGGCTTCGAAACGACCATCGGCGAACGGGGCATCACCCTTTCGGGTGGCCAAAAGCAACGGCTGTCCATTGCCCGGGCGCTCATCAAAAGGCCCCGAATACTGATTTTCGACGATTGCCTGTCGGCGGTCGATACCAAAACCGAAGAAGAAATCCTCCGCAATCTCAGCGTGGCCATGGCGGGCAAAAGCACCATATTCATTGCCCACCGGGTATCTACCATCAAAAATGCCGACCATATCTTGGTGCTGGACCAGGGGCAGGTCATTGAAGAAGGCAGCCACGAGGAATTGCTGGCGATGGGTGGTAGTTACCA